>JBGPYG010000103.1:0-9967 GCA_041493085.1 Pyrinomonadaceae bacterium
CTCGTGATCAGCGGGCTGCACATCACTTTTCTTGGCGGTTTGGTTTTCCTGATCGCAAGGCGGTTTACTAAAAACAGGACGCTGCAATTCCTGCTGTCAGTCGCGATGCTCTGGGCCTACTCGCTTGCGGTCGGCGCTGAGACGTCCGTAGTGCGGGCGGCTTTGATGTTTACTGTTGTCATGTTGGCGCCACTCGTTTCGCGTCGCGCGTCTTCTCTCAATGCACTTGGGGGCGCTGCGCTTGCGTTACTCGCGTGGCATCCAGAAGATCTTCTGGATCCCTCGTTTCAACTGACGTTTGTCTCGGTGCTGGCCATTGTTATCTTCGCGTGGCCATTACTCGGAAAGATGTCGGAGCTTGGCTCGTGGCGGCCGACGCGCGAAACACCATACCCGCCGTCGTGCGCGCCCTGGCTGCGCAGTTTTTGTGAGAGCCTCTTCTGGAGCGAGCGCCAGGCGCAGCGTGAACTTGAGCGTGTGAACTACAGCTATAAACTTTTCAAAATACCCTTAGCGGGAAAACTGGAGCGCATGCATCTTCAGCGTTTACTCCGTTACGCGTTCGCGGCAATGGTAGTTTCTGCTTGCGTGCAAATGGCGCTGCTTCCGTTTCTCGTAGTGTATTTTCACCGGCTATCGTTTGCCTCATTTCTTCTCAACATCGGGGTGAGTCTGATGATGGCCGGCGTCGCAATTACCGCAACCTGCGCTTTACTGATCGCTCAGGTTAGCTCAGCGCTAGCCGCACCTTTCGTTGGTCTTACTAATATTTTGAATTGGACGATGGTTCACAGCGTCGATCCATTTGCGAAAGTCGGCGCGGCTTCGATTCGTTTGCCCGAATACAGCGGCTGGGCGGGTGCGGTCTATGGTCTCTATTACCTTCCGCTCGCGATATTGGCGCTTTCGCTTTCGCGGTGGAGACCGCTGCAGCTTCCGGGATCAGAAAGTCAACGCGAGCCGCCTCGACCTTTAGGTTTAGATAGAAGCAAGGGGGAAAACCAAACCGCAAAGAAGGCAAAGCGGTCGCGCGGGATAAGAGCAATCACGCGGCTCGCGCTTTTGGCCCAGCTATTCGCGATTGCCCTGATCGTCGTACACCCGTTCAGCGCGGGCAGACCGGATGGGAAACTGCGCATAGATTTTCTTGACGTAGGCCAGGGTGATTCGGCGCTGGTAACTTTTCCGGACAACACGACACTCTTGATCGATGGTGGTGGGCAACCCGGTCCTTTCCAGCAGGACAGCCAGCAGGACGGTACGCCTGGCGGTATTCGGGACGAAGGCGAAGAGAAGTTTGAGCGCGAAACGCGGAGTATTGGCGAGTCAGTGGTTTCGGAATACCTCTGGTGGCGAGGCTTGGATCACGTCGACTACATTCTGGCCACACATGCTGATGCCGATCACATCGACGGACTAAATGATGTGGCTCACAATTTCGCGGTACGAGCGGCGCTGGTGGCAAGAACTCCCGGCCAAGATCCAGAGTATTCCAGATTTTCAGAAACCACATTTATGGAGCATGTTCCCGTTCAGGTTATCGGCGCTGGGGATGTGTTGCGGTTCGGGGACGTGACGGCGAGCGTGTTATGGCCATTGCCTTCAGCGAATCCAAACGCTCCTTCGCGCAACAACGATTCGATTGTTCTTCGTTTGCAATTTGGCGATCGCGCGCTGCTGCTTACCGGCGACATTGAAATGGCAGGTGAAACCAGGATGCGGCAAGCGCGTGAGAATCTGCGCGCAGATGTTGTTAAAGTTGCGCATCACGGCAGCAAAACTTCCTCCACTGCACCATTCATCGCTGCAGCCCAGCCACGCTACGCAGTAATTTCTGTTGGTCAAACCTCAATCTTTGGTCATCCAAACAGGGAAGTGGTTGAACGATGGAGAACCAGCAGCGCCCAGGTTCTAACAACCGGGCACAGTGGGACCATCACCGTGACAACTGATGGACGGAATCTAAACCTGGAAACGTTTGTTAAGGAGAAGTAGTTCCGTGCCGGTTCCGAGCTGGAGCTGTTAGCGTACCCGCGTAGTGAAACGAAAGCAGCGAGGTTAGATCAAGTTGTCGTCTGGCGTATACAGATCGATTTTCGCGCTGCCGGGTTTGTAAGTATGTAGCACGCCGAGTGGTGGAGCGTAGACGTGAATGGTGACGAGGTCCTGGCCGCTGACGTCAGGATTACCAAGCTGGTGGATATCTGGTACGTCTGAACCCGTGACCGCTCCGGGCGAATATTCGCGCGCGCGTTTATATGCCAAACCCGTCACCGAATCGTAAGTAAAGGTTGTTTCCCACAACATACCCTCGAGGATCTTAACCCCGCCGTGAGATCCATTGTGGTCATGAATTGGAGTTCGTTGGCCGGGACGCCAACACAGCACCAGCATCTCGACAAACTCGTTTCGACAAACCCGATGCCGCCAGTAGTTGCCCTCTTTGAAACCGAGGTAAGGCTGCAACTCATCCGTTGAGACCTGCGCATTTTCCAGCCACTCGTAAATCTGATCGAGGCCGGGCGCGCTGCTTACTGATTCAAGCGCTTTCACTAGGGATTGGAGCGAAAAAGGATTAGCTTTGATTTCATCGGTCGCGAAGCTATTGGTTGTTTCAAGGCGGGTTGACAAGTTGTGTGGTCTCCTGGGATTCCGCGGCATGAAGAGTATTCTGTCGCGACGCCCTTATATGCGCTCGTACGGATGGAGTCAAGATGTTTGCAGTTTTTGGTTGTGGATGAGTTTGAGTTGAATAGCATTGTGAGCCCTAACGCCGGGCAATGGGAAGACGTCAAAACTCATCGCCCGGTGTATATGGGATGTAATCGCTTAACTTGATTTGCGAGAGCGGCTAACCACCACCAGCCACTGCCTTGCCTCCGGCTAGTCGTCCGTAGACCTCGCCTATGATCCGCGCGACAGCGAAGGCTCCGACACACGAAGCTGCGGCGGGAAGAGCGGCAGTCCAATGTTCCTGAGCGCCGCCAAACATTTGCGTGTAGGCCCAGCCGCCGAGGATGCCAGTCACTATGCCTATTATCCTGGCAACGAGCCACGGCTCAGGATCGGGATGCGGACGGGGGCCCCGCCACCATCCCGGATAGGGAGTGCCGCACCAGCCAACAGCACCCCACATAACGAATAGCGCGATGTTCATTTGGTTTCCCTCCATTGTAAGGACGAAGAAGTTGCTTGAGATAGAGTATTGATTTTGGAACCAATCAAATACTCCATGCGATTAACCCACCCAGGCGCGAGACTGAGACGTACGGCAGGCTTATACACCCTACGGTGCTGCGATACAATAGTAAGGCAGTGAGCCTCAATTTAGGTTAACACCGAAATTAACCTGATCTTCCGTGACTGGTCGCCATCGCCCGCAATCGCGATGCGCCAAACATTCGCGGGCAGCGGATATTGACCAAGCCTCTCGGCCCATTCGATTACGACTACTGCGTGTTCATCGGTGAGCAATTCCTCGAGGTCAACTGCATGGGCAGCAGCGGCTCCTTCATCCAAGCGATAAAGGTCGATGTGGAAAAATGGTAGTCGCCCAGCATAGGGATTTACCAAGGTGAACGAAGGGCTGGTTACCTCTTCCGGATCGATATCGAGAGCTGCTGCGATTCCTTTTACAAGAACAGTCTTGCCGGCGCCGAGCGGGCCGTCGAGAAGAAGTATCTCGCCGCCGCTGAGTTGCGAACCAATTTGCTTGCCGAGAGCGAAGGTTTCACTAGCATTGTCCGTCTGCCATTCGCCGGTTGAGATGTGTTGTTGCGCTGGGGTAACCAAGTGCTTAGTTTTTCCGGTGCCGCCGGCACGAAGTGTTTATAGACAAGAGAACCGTTCGACACCGCTTGAGCCCATTTATGGGCAACGAAAAAACGTTTCGCTCCTACGGAGCTTGACGATTGTTTATTGCCTTGTGAGCTATAAACATTTCGCCGCTCCGCGGCTAATGCAGGCAAGATGCCTGCGCTCCCGGGTTAAGGCTGTTCACCTTTTTGATCGAGTGAGCGGATGGCCTCACTAAGGTGTTCACGAATATCGGAAGCGACCATGGTGCGCATACCCAGATCGCGCGCAGCAAAATCACCGGCCAGGCCTCCTACATAAAGCGCGGCAACTGTCGCGTGGAGCACATCAGCGTTTTCTTTCAAGGTCGCTTTCGTCTGGGCGATAAATCCCGCGATGATACCGGTCAAGGTGTCGCCTGCGCCGGCGGTGCCGAGTCCGGCATTACCGGTTGGATTGATAAACACACGCCCATCAGGCGCCGCGATTAACGAGCGAGCACCTTTAAGAACAAGAATCAATTTGTGTTTAGTGGCAAAGTCTCGCGCCGCCGCAACGCGATCTTCGAATGCTGTTTTGTCGGTTGTTCCCAGCAGTCGCAGCATCTCTCCCGGGTGTGGTGTAAGGATCAGCGGGGCCCCTTCTGATCCATGCAATTCAGCAGGCCAGCCCTTGGCCGCGTAGCTCGCAAGGCAATTCAACGCGTCGGCATCGATCACTATCGGAGTCTGCCGTTCCTTAACTATGGAGAAAACAAAACGGCGCGTGCGATCGTCTTCCGCTGAAAGTCCGGGTCCAATCGCGATGACAGTGGCCTTTGAAGCTAACCGCATTACGTGATCGATAGCTTCATCGCTAATCGCGCCGCGATCAGTTTCGGCAAGCGCAGTCGTCATTACTTCGGGCATCACGCTGGCAGCCACTGAAGATTGCGCGGAAGCGGGCGTGGCGATAGTGACTAAGCCCGCTCCTGATCGCATCGCCGCACTACCACAAAGAACAGCAGCGCCCGTATAACCACGCGAGCCTGCGATCACGAGTGCGTGGCCGTGCGTATTCTTGAACGAGTCGGGCGTGTAGCGCGTACTGATTAGCCACTGGCGTACGTCGTTCACTTCAGTCACAAAGAGATTCGGATTCTGAGCTTCGATTAGTGCGGCCGGCGAACCGATGTTAGCAATAACCAACTCGCCGTTTAGGTGCGCAGCAGGAGGCAGAACATTGGCAGGCTTGGGAGCGGTGAACGTCACCGTCAAGTCGGCTTGAACTGCTTCTCCGATGGGTTGAGCCAGGTCGGCATTGAGTCCTGAGGGGACGTCAACAGAAACAATCCACGGCCGACGGGTGGATGATCTTACTATCACCCCACGCCGGCTGCCCGCGTGGGGACCCCGGTCTCGGGCCCGACGGGTCATCGCCAGATGCTGCACGACCGGGAGGAAAATTCCTTCGAGCGGACGGCTGAGGCCAGTACCGAAGAGCGCATCAACGATAACGTCGTAAGTGCGGCGTGGCTGCGCCAGATTTTCCCAAGCCGCAACGCTGCCGCACTCCACAAGGCTCAAAGCCGAAGGACGATCGTCGGAGCCAGCTTCATAGCTGGCGAGCCGGCGAACGATTTCGAAGTTAGTCTGCGCAGCGCCTTTGGCATCCTCCATGTGTCCAAACAAAACCACGTCAACATGGAGACCCGCTCGACCAAGCTGGAGGGCGAGGGCTGCACCGTCGCCCCCGTTGTTTCCTGGTCCACAGAGTACTTGTGCTTTTTTCCCGGCCAGATCGCCCGCGAAATGCGAAGCGATTGCGTGGAAACAAGCCTCGGCCGCGGCCTGCATTAAGAGAAGTGACGGTGTTTGATAAACTTCGCTCGTGAGGCGGTCTATTTCCCGCATCTGCTTTGCTGAGATAACCGGCTGCACGTTTCGATGATAAGGACGGGAGGTTGTAGGGTCAATCAGAACTGGGGATCGGGTCGTTTCAGGAACACCAAAAAATGCGCTCCAAAACAAAAACGGCGGCCTCGGGGCCGCCTTGTCCCGCCTTGCCGCTGCGCTAACCAGTCCGTTTTTCCAGGATAACTAACTAAAGAATCAATCGGGCCGAATCTCCAGAAAGTCTCGAGAAAAATCTTTGAGCAAAAAGCCCGAGTAGGTTTGACCTTACTCGGGCTCATAACGAAATGGGAAAGACAGGTTATTTATTCGAGTTAGCTGCCTTCCTACGTTTGCGGACTGCCCCTGCGAATCCCGCCAGGCCGGTACCCAGCAGCACCATTGTGGTCGGTTCCGGAACTTCGCGATGATCGCTGCAACCTGGGCAGAAGAAGAAACTTTCATGGCCGCCCGAAGCGTCGGAAACGCTTGCCGCAAGACCCAGGCGAAGATTCGGGTTGGCTGCAATCGCTGCGGCCAGGGCCGCGGCTGCATCGCTGTTAAGAGCAAAGGTGAAATCAGACTGACCAGTGCCATTGCCGTTGAGAGTTGCTTCCCGCAACACCACAGCATCGGCAAGGTGGGCGCTAAATACGGCGGTGCCGGATTGGTCGTAGGCAGTCAGAACCAACGAGTTCAGGACAATCGGCCCAACGGGTCCGACATTGCTGCCACCACTGTTCGGATCGTTGATGTTCATATTGATACAGAGGTTGCCATTTGTAATCCCCAAGTCGGTCACAGAGTATGTTCGATTGTTGGCTCCGCCGACTATCTGGTCCCCAGTTATCAAATCGCCCCGACGGTTGGCGCGCGGATCATTTGGACTATAAGCAACAGAGCCGAACGCGTTGGTTGACGAACCAGGGCTTTGAATCACCAGAACACTATTGACAGTTCCCAGGCCCGCTGGTTGAATAATCGTGGGGCCGACGGGAACGATCAGGAAATTATCTGCTCGCGCGGTTGTGCCCGCCAGAGAAAGAGTTAATAGCGCTCCCAGGGCCAGGATTCCTTTAAACAAAAGGTTGTTCATCTTTCTTCATTTCCTCCAAAGTGGCTGAATAAACTTCGTCGCGCGCACGCGAACACTTTGCGCTGGCGAGATGATCTGAAATTCTTCACTTATTGAAAAGGGTCAATAAAGGCTGGCTTCCAGAGGGTTTCACGATCTGGCGGACTTTGCCTATTGGCGAGACACTACTTGAGAAACTTCAACGGGCGGGTCACGCGGGAGATTACGGCCTTTGCTTCCGACATTCCTAAGACGTAGGTCACGCCGAAATAAGCGACTCCGTAACCGCCGAGGACCACGGTGGCCAACGGGATTGGGTGCAGCTCACCGAACAACAATTTGAAGGCCCAGCCGATATCTGCGGCCAACAGAGCGGCGATCCAGAGCTTGATTACATAAGACGCCGACAAGCCAGTGCGACCTATCCGCCGATTCAACGAGCGTCTGAGCAAAGCAAACTCGATCCAACCAGCGATACCGGCAGAGGCAGTCAGCCCGGCGACTCCCCACTTCGGATCAATTCCCAGCAAGCGCGGCAGCGGCAGCGCGCAGAGGTAGCCGAGCACTGTTGTCAGTGCTACGCGAACGATCGCATAACGAAGTGGAGTGCGGGTGTCATGCAGCGCGTAGTAAGTTGAGGAATAAAGCCGGCCGAGAGTCGAGGCCAGCAATCCGACAGTTGATCCCGCGAGAATACCCCACACAAAAATCGCGGCCTCATGCTTAAACTGGCCGGTTTGATAAAGGACCGCCGCGATGACATCCCCCAGCGCGAGAAACGCCATCGACGAAGGAACAATAAGAAAAGCTATGCGGCGCAGACCTGCATCCAGCCGATGCCGTAAAACGTCAGCAACTTCCTCGTGGCTCCCGATCGCGCGCGACATGGCGGGCAACTCCGCCGCCGAGACCGACATGCCGAATAGACTGACCGGCAAGGTATAAAGACTTTGCGCGTAGGTTAGTGCAACAACCGAGCCTTCCGGCAAGAAGCTCGCGAGTATCGCATCGACAAAAGCGCTGATCTGCACGACGCCGCGACTCATAAAGACCGGGAAAAAGTTTCGGATTACTGTCCTGACATGCTTACTGGCGACGTCGATCGTAGGACGGAGTCGTTGCACCAGTCGCAACACCGTGGGCAACTGCACACCGAACTGAAGCGCGCTACCTATCACGGAGCCCCACGCTACGTATTCCGCCAGTGGAAACTGGCCAACGCGTCGGCCAAAGATCAGCAGCGAAGCGATCATCGCGAGATTCCAGGCGACAGGCGCGGTGTAAGAAATGAAAAAGCGGTGGTGGCTGTTGAGTACGCCCAGACACCAGGCCGAAAGAACCAGCAGGCCAGCGCCCGGGAAGAGGATTCGCACCAGGCGAATAGTTAGCTCGCGCGTTTCGCCGTGAAATCCGGGCGCAATAGCAGAAATGAGATAGGGAGTTCCCAGAACACCTGTTAGCACAATCACGGAAATCGCCAGGGCGAGGAGACCGAGTACGGCATTGGCGACGTGTGCCGCTTCCTTTTCATCGTCGTGCGCCAGCAGCTTTGCGTAGACAGGGATGAATGACGCCGAAAGCGCGCCTTCGCCGAAAATGTTCTGCAGGAAATTGGGAATGCGGAACGCGGCGCTGAATGCGTCTCCGGCGGCGGAAGTGCCGAAGTAGTGAGCGAAAACTCTTTGCCGGGCGAGACCTACAATCCGACTTATCAATATTCCGGCGCCAACCAGAAAGGCAGACCGTCCTGTGCTCTTTTCGATTTTCGCGCCAGGACTAACGGACGGAGTCTCGCCACCGGCGGCGCCCACTTGCTCGACGGTTTCACCGGCAATCGAACTCACTTCATCATGAACTTCGCCAGGAATCGCAGGGGCTTCGGGAATGTCGCCGGCACCATCCTCCACTCCAGCAGATGGGGAAAACTCGTCTTTGGAAGACCTGTCGTTAGGAAGGTCGCCGTTGGAAGACTCGTCGTTAGAGAGCCCGTCGTTAGGGAGGTCGCTCATCTTTAGCCGAGATCGTAGTCCCTTATTTTCGTGAGCAGAGTCTTGTAACTAATGCCGAGATCTTCTGCCGTTTGCATCTTGTTGCCATCGTTTGCGGCGAGTGTTTCAACGATCTTGTGGCGCTCCACAAAGCGCAACGCACGTTGCGCTGCTTCGGAGAGGCTGCCCGTTAGGTCAAACAGCTTCAGAGCCTCAGCATTGTCAGCGGGTGTCGTAACCAAACCCAAATCTTTCGGCTCCAACATCATCGTGTCGGACAGAATGCAGGCGCGCTCGATTGCGTTTTCCAATTCGCGAACGTTGCCCGGCCAACTGTGAGCCCGCAATGCTGCTACAGCCTCGTCACTCAAAGTGGCTTCGCGGCCACGTAATTCCTTACCTAATCCCGCAGCGAAGTGTTTGGCCAGTAGGACGATATCGCTTTCGCGTTCGCGCAGCGGCGGAATCTCAAGCGGGAACACTGCTAAACGGAAAAAGAGATCCCGTCGAAACTCGCCACTCTCTGCCGCTGCCTTCAGATCACGATTTGTCGCTGCCACCACTCGAACGTCAACGGGCACCGGCGCGCGGCCGCCAATTCGATCCACCACTTTCTCCTCGATGACGCGTAGCAGTTTTCCCTGCACGGCCAGCGGCAGTTCACCGATCTCATCAAGGAAGACGGTACCGGTCGAGGCGAGTTCAAACTTTCCCAGTCGCCGGTCGCCCGCGCCGGTGAAGGCGCCGCGTTCGTGGCCAAACAATTCGTTCTCGATTAGGGTCTCTGGAATCGCGGCGCAGTTGATGGCGACGAAGGGCTTGTCGCGCCTGCCGGAGAGGTGATGGACAGCGCGCGCGAAAAGCTCTTTGCCTGTACCCGATTCACCCAGCAACAAAACTGTAGCTTCCGTTTGCGCGACGCGCTGAGTTTCAGCAACCGCCCGCTTAATCGCTTCCGATTCACCGATGATGCGCGGGAAACCATAGCGACGCGACCACTCTTCGCGCAGCAGGATATTTTCAGTTCTTAGTCTCTCCTGCTCGAGCGCGCGCTCAACAATCAGGAGAAGGTGATTGGAGTCTACGGGCTTTTGCAGAAAGTCGTGGGCGCCGTCCTTCATTGCCTGTACCGCTTCGTCAATCGATCCGAAGGCAGTCATCACAATGACGGGAATGCTTCCGTCGGCAGCCCTCGCGGCACGTAAGACGTCGAGGCCAGATCCGTTTGGCATGCGCAG
>JBGPYG010000065.1:0-12330 GCA_041493085.1 Pyrinomonadaceae bacterium
CGCCTGTAGCCAACAGCTCCAGGTCGCACACCGTGCGTTCGGACAATTGGATCGACGGCAGGTGACTGGCGTAAGCTTTCAACTCTGGAGCGGCTGCTTCGCCAACTTGGAGATCAATAAGACTGCCGCCGCACGGAGAGATCAGTTGAGTGATAGGAGTGTGTGTGTCTGTAGCCAAACGTTGTTACCAATCACGAGCGCAACAAGAAGTCCGGCTTCTCGCCGAAAACTGCTTTTTGGAATTCCTTAGAGCGGCCGGGAGCCAAAAATCTTAACACAGATTACCTTAAACATCTCACATGGCAGTGTGAAGAAAACATTTCTTGATGTCGTTATTGGTTTATGAAGCTTATGTCGGCCACTGTACGTCAGACCGTTGGTTTAGTATTCCAAGATCACCGCCCTTGCAATACAGAACATCCAGGCTCGGAGCAAGGCAACGGCGACATTACGAATAGCTTGAGACAAACTTGTGACCAGACTAGGCACAAACTAGACTGAATGGGCGGTAACAGATAGATTCGCTGGCGGCTGCAACCCCTAACAAATGTTAATTAATCGTATGAGCCACAACCTGCTGAAGAGTTTGTGAACGCACTCTTAATCAGCGGGTCGCAGGTTCGAGCCCTGCTCGGCTCACCATTCTTTTCATAGCAGATCACTGCATTACTCGGGGCGCTCGTGATGGCGCCCTGCCTCATTTTTGTCAGCGGGTCGCAAAGCGGGCGTCTTCCTCAGTTGATCAATAAAGTCAATGGGTTAATGACAGCCTATCCTCGCTGCCCCCTCTTTTGTGTGCGTACAGTGTGACAGCTTTTTCTGGCGCGCGCTTGTCAGCCGGCGATTGATTGAGCGAAGAGAAAGTTGTCTTGCTCTCCGAAGCCGCTCCTTGCATCAACGGGAGAACATGAGAGTAGCTATCGAGTGTTAGCGTGACGGTCGCATACCTGGACGTGCTCTTACTACCTTTGGATGCTCGTTAGTTGCAAGCAAGAGAGTTGCGCAGCTGTGAGGGCTTTTGAATGCGATGGTTCAGGCGTTTTTGTCTGTGGACACTCAGCTCAAACTCTGATAGGCCATTTCGCTGTCTTTCCCTTCCATTGAAGCAGTCGCGATGCTGTTCTCGTATAGCTCTTCGTATCTGGCAACCACTGAAGGGAGCGAGAACAGCTCAGTCACTCTGGAGCGCGCTGCCGCGCCCAGTGCCTGACGACCGGCTGGGCCGATCTCCAAAAACTCTTCGCAGGCCGCCGCCAGCGCGCCTGTATCGCGCGGGGGCACGCAGCGTCCGGTGTCGCTGACCATCCAGGCCGAATCCCCCACGTCTGTTACCACACAAGGCACTGCGCACGACATTGCTTCTCCGACAATGATCGGAAAACTTTCGCCGTAGCAAGAAGAGAGGCAAAAGATGTCGAGCGCCGCGACAAGGCGCGCGATGTCGGTTCGTTCGCCCAGCAAGTGGACACAATTCTCAAGCTGCAACTCGCGGATCAATTCCCGCAGCGCGCGATTCTCACGATCAAGTTCCCGTCCGGCAAGCAGAAAGTGTACCTCCGCGTACCGTTGTGCGATGAGGCCTGCTGCGCGCAGGAAATTCGCCTGGTCCTTCATTACGTGATAACGACCAATGGCACCGATGAGCAACGCATTTTGGGGAATCCCCAGTTCTGAACGCACCGAAGCCTTTGCCTCGTCGGACGGAGCAAACAGGGCGGTATCGATTCCATTTGGCACGACGCAGCTTTTGGCAACGCTGTAACCGAGGGCTTCGTGCTGAGCCTGGCTGGTCCGCGAAACGAAAATGATATTGGAGGCCAGCTTTGATAGGAGGGCACAGAGTCGAACCACCGCGGCCGTTAATTTCTTCTCAAATGACAGCGAGTAAATCGAACAGTGAATGCTCCAGAGGGCGGGAATCTGTCCTGGTAACGATAGGCTTCCGATCTGCGCCGCGAGACTGCCGTGGTACAACCAGCCCTGGATCAGATCGGGTTTGATTTGGCGCACCAAACGAATGAGGCGCCAGATCGAAGCGGGCGTCGGCAGACCTCGCCTCATGCGCGCGGTGTAAACCGGAATCCCCAGCTCCTCGATCCGCTGGCGCAACGACCCGCGATCCATGAGCGAGATAACCACGGGATTGAAACGCTGCCGGCCTTTTTCCGAAAGCAATCGATACAACATTATCTCGGCGCCGCCAATCGCCAGATCGTTGATGATGTGGAGAATTCTGGCTGGCCGCGCGCTCGAGACCGGAATATTAGTCTCTTCCGTTTCTGGCAGTGGACCTGCGTCGATCGCTGTGGCGGCGCCTGCGGTAAGAGTCATCAAAGCTTCCGAAGGAAAAGGAATTTAGTCTGAGCAAAGATAACTGATGGGCAAGAATTGTCAAATTGTATGATCCTAAGGTTGAGCCGAAGAGAGTTGCGACCGTATATCGACGCTAAGGTCTTGCCAGGGAAACGAGAACTGCCTCTGTGCGCCCCGCCAGTTGCCGAACACTGAAGTTTTCAGTGATGCGAGTTCGGCCTCTTTTGCCGATCTCAGTTCGATTCGCTGTCAGGGAACGAATGATTCCGGCGGCCAAAGCCGCAGGATCTTGCGACGGCACGACAATGCCGCAGTCACCGACCAGCAGCGCCGAGTCGCCCACTTCGGTTACCACGCAAGGAACGCCGCAGGACATCGCTTCGGCAACCGCGTTGGGAAAGCTCTCGGCGCGGGATGAAGAAACCAGCAGATCCAATGCGCTGTAAACGGCACAAACATCGAGCCGCGCATCTGACCAGATGACCCGATCTGCCAGGCTGAGGTCGCCGGCGAGTGACCGTAGTTGCTGAGCGTAATGCGCAGGCCCTGTACCGACACATAGGAAGCGCACATCATTGATTTCGCGACAGACGATCGCAGCCGCTTGCAGAAAAACGGGCAGGTCTTTGACCGGATCGATCCTTCCTACGGTCCCGATCAACGGCGACGTGTTAGCGATACCCCACTCATTTCGCAGCCTTGCTCGTGCTCCCTCGTCCGGCTTGAACACTTCGGTATCAATGCCATTAGAAATCATAACCAGCCTGGCAGATGGAAAGCCGTTGGCGATGTGATGTTCGCGTGCGGCAACTGAATTGGCGACGATGAGGTCGGGAAAACGCGCCAGGAATCGCTCCAGCCGCGCCGCAAAGCGGAACAGCCAATCGTAATCGCGCAGCTTCATCTCCGAAGCACGCACGCCCCACACTACGCGCGCATGAACGAAAGGGCGAAGGAACAGGGCCAACACATTGGGTATGTCCAGGTAGCCGTGCACGATGTCCGGACGCAGCAGTCTTGCCTTACGAACCAGGCGGCTAAGGAATGGAAACAGATCCCAACGACCGCGTTTATCCAAAGGGATAACCCGCACACCGGTACCTTCGAGCTCTTTTTCCAGCGGCTGACCGGAATAGAAAGTTAGTACGCTGACCTCGAATCTGGTTTTATCGAGCGCTTTCGCAAGCGTAACCAACTGTCTCTGCGCGCCGCCGTAATTCAGCGAGCGCACGAGGAAGACAAGTTTGATCTTTCCCGAATGATGTGGCGGGCTTGATTCCATGTGGTGTGAACTTCGTCGCAGCTCCGTAGCGAAGAATGTTTATCGCCCCGAGATCGCACAAAAGCGCTATCTAAACGACGGCTTGCAAAAGTTGTTACGTCAAAACGTCGCGCGCGGCTTCTGCAGAAAGATCACTCGAGAGTAAAAGGTGCTGTAGAGCGAAGCGATAACCGGAAACAATCTTACCAACGGATAGATGCGCCGAGCGCTTCCGTATGAATGCTTGATCATATGCTCTTCAGCAAATACCAGCGTCTCGAAATGGGCAGAGGCGGCTTTGACCAGTTGCGCACGCGTCAGATAGTTGGTCCGCTGGTGCAGGTATTCGGAATTCAAGGCGACAACCTCGCTTACGCTTTTTCCTTGCTGAAACGAATTTCGTATGCCAAGCGAAGCCCATAACGTCAACCACCAGCGGTTTTGAATCACTCCCGCCAGCGGTACAAAGACATGCGTTTCAGTCGGTTTCAGTCTGGCCGGGAAGATATGCAGGCTGATCCCGCCAGGCTTCATTACTCGCGCGATCTCTGCGAATGCCAACCTGTGATCCTGCACATGTTCCAGGACCTGATCGGAAAAAACAAAGTCAAAGGTATTGTCAGCAAAGGGAAGCAAATGGGCTTCTGCATCGATGCGGCGCAAGCGCTCCGATTCGCTGCCGACGCGCAGGTCACAGCCAAAGGCATCGTAGCCAGCCGCGCAATATTCTTCAACCATGTTCCCGGCGCCACTTCCAAAGTCAAGGACGCGCGCGCCGGGCTCGAGCGCGTGGCCCAATTCCCGGAGAATGTTCTGGTGGAGCTGCAGATGCCTTGCGGTTAGGTCGCTTTTCATTTGACCCTAACTTTGCTTCACCACGATGTTTTGAAAGAGCTCTTCCCACTGCGCGATAATCTTGTCCGGGCCGAACCGCTCGAAGACTTCCGGCGCGCGCGCTGCCAGGCGCTCGCGCTCGGCACTGTCGCCCATTAAACGATCCATCGCGGTGGCCAGGGCCGGCACGTCTCCGTTTGGCACCAGCAGGCCGTCGATTCCATCTCTGATAATCTCTCGTGGTCCACTAGGACAGTCGGTATAGATCACCGGCAGGCCACAGGCCATCGCCTCGAGCGCGGCATAGGGAAAGCCTTCAAATCGTGATGCCATGACAAATAGTTTCGCGTTGCGGAGTGCCGGTAATGGATTGGCTAACAAGCCCGCAAAGGAGACGCCCTCCGATAAGCCTAACTGCTTTCTTAATTCCTCAAGCTCGCCGCGCAACTGTCCCTCACCAATAATTAGCAACCGCCAATCGGGATGATCAGGAGTTACTTTGGCGAATGCATGCAGGAGCAGATCGAATCCTTTCTGGGCCGTCAGCCGGCCCATCGCCGCAATCCAATACCGGTCGGGATTCATTTGATTGTCGGGGGCCGGTTCGTTCTCCGCCAACGCCAGCGGATTATGAATGACTGCGCGTTGCGCCTCAGCAAGCCAGGAAAACTGATTGTCCACACCCTGGCTGACGCTGACCAGTTTTCGCGCTCGGGGATACGTTCTTCGTCGCAGAGTCTCCCAGATTCTGCCGGCAGGGTTCATTCCCGGATCGTTGTGCTCAACCACGATCACGGGAATCCGCGTTCTGCCCACGGCCAGGATTGTCATTATGTTAGTTCGATGGATGTGAGAAACGACGACGTCCGGGGCGGTCGACTTGATTGCCCTGCGCAAAATCCTGAGGCGCTGAAGATTATTGGCAAACCCATGGATAACCGTGGGCGAGTTTCCGTCAATGCCGAGCGCTATCCGGGTGGCGCCGGTTGGGAGCGTGTAAAAGTCACTTTCTTCGCCGAAAAGAGTTATGACCGTGACGCCATGGCCCCGCGCCAGCAAGCCGCGCGTCAGCAGCGTCACGCATCGCTCAGCTCCACCACAGGCCAAAGACGGAGTTACGAAAGTGATTCTCACAATGTCTGATACCGAGCTTGATGAGCTGTTCGACAAACTGAAGACTGTTGGGCTTTAGGAGCCTTTCGCGGTTTTGCGCGCGGCAAAGTAAATGTTCTCGTTGACGCCGTGCACTCCGGCGAGGAGCAATGCCTTCTTCACCATCCCTATGGTTTTCCCCTTCCAATTGAGCGCGGGCCAATCGAAAAAATAAGTGGCCCGCACCGTTTCCAGTCTCAGTGAATCAGGGAAAACCGCAGCTATGGTTGTCGTATCAAACGACTGTTGATGGCCGATGCGATGGAAGACGTTTCCGCAATCCGGGCAGACTACTCGGCCCTCAAAAAGATTTTCATTGAAAGGCACTGTGCCCAGAAGGATTCCAGAGGTTCTCAAGACGCGCCCAACCTCCCCCAGACCTTGATAAATCTGTTCCTTTGTTAGATGCTCAATAATCTCTGAGCAGAACACAACGTCAAAGAAGCCGTCTTCATAGGGAATCGCCTCGATGTGGCCCACGCTTCCTTTGACGCCGGCGGCGGCTACGTTGTTGATGGCGGCTGCGATCGGATCCAGCGCATATGCGTCCCAGCCCTGGTCCATACATTTTTTTTCGAGCCAGCCATCGCCGACCCCGATATTCAACACTCGGAGTTTGCGCTTACCTGCCAGCCGGCGAGCCTGCTGCAGCAGGAAATTCAAGCGCGGCACCGACAGCGAAAACTTTTCCAGCCCCTCAGTCTGAAAATAGTCCCATACTTTGTCTTGATTCATATCAATCTTCTTCGTCTGCGGAACGACACCAGCGCGAGAGATCACGGCCCAGCAGTTCACTCAAGCGATCAACATCGGGCGCAAACTCTCGCTGCAACTGCCTTTTGAGTTTCGCCGGCAGGGGTTGACGCGGCCCGTGTTCTGTATTCAGTCCGCGCACAGTCTGAAAAAGCATATTGCGCGTTTCGGATGACGTCAGAGCGCGGGCCAGTTTTCGCGCCAGCGGCGGCGGCGGATCAAGAAAGGAAGCCAGGGCCTTGCTGCGAATTCTCTTACTCGCATTGATCACGCTTATCTGGAGCGGGAAAGAGGGAAGCACGCCGAGGAACGAGAACACTTCGCGGCAGGCGCCGGCTGGATTTGCTTTGAAGTCATCGTAGAGGATGATCTTGACCTGCTCTCGACCGAAAGCATCGAAATATCTCTTGACTTGATCGGTGTATTTGCCGACCTCGCGATAAAAAAGTCCTGCGACTGGATAAGGATTCGCCGGCAGCCGCAGCCTTTGCTTCCTGGCTGCTTCGGCCTGCAAAGCTTCCGCAAAATCTTCGATGTCTTCAGAATTGATATACAGTCGATGCGCGTGCAGAGAGTAAATCATATCGACGGGGTTGCGTAGCATGATAATGATGCCGGCAGCAGGGCAGAACTCCTTGATCTCGCTGCTCGCCAGCTTTGAGTAAAGATACCAAACCGAACCTTCGCCCACTCTCTTTTCGTCCGCAGCGCCGGCGAAGAGTGATAAATACTTCTGCAGATCGCGCGAGTAATGTGGCGAATAAAGATCCGTGCCGAAGAAATGGACCTCTTTGCGTTCGGGCAGGTAGATGTCGGAATGCTGCGAGAGAAATTGGTACATCGCGGTCGTACCGCACTTGGGCGCCCCTACTAAAAAGAAATCTGGCTTTCTCATAGTTAACGCGAATTGTTGGTTTGCGGCGCAAGCTAACGGCTTGCGTTACCTCGAACAGAAGTCTGGTATTCTAAACGAAATGATCAACGGAGTCGTCACGGACCATGATCAGCGGCAGAGACTGGCGGCCATCGAGCCGGCCTGGATAACGCTGTTGGCGCTTGCCGTTCGTCTCGTCTGGGTCAAGTTTGGATCGTGGGAGTCCGGCGATAGTCAGTGGTACATCTCGGCGGCGCGAAACATTGTCCTCAATCATTTCTTTAGCGCAGACGGGAGCCGTCCCACCGCATTTAGGCCGCCGCTCTATTCAGCTTTGCTTGCCTCGCTATGGTTTGGAGAGTCGGCGCCCGTCTTGCTCGCGTTGTTACTACAGGCAGTCCTGGGCGCGCTCACGGTTACACTGGTTTACCTGATCGCCCGCCGGCATTTTGGGCGCACAGTTGCGGTACTGGCCGGCATTGGGATGGCGCTGGCGCCCATGACCGGCCGGTTCACCGCTGTCATACTAAGCGAAACGTTATTCACTTTTCTCTTAACGCTGGGCGTCTATTTCTGGGCCGGCAAGCAATACGCCTTGACCGGCATCGCTTTCGGGCTGGCGGCGCTCACGCGCGTGACTCTGCTGCCTTTCCTGGTCCTGCTACCGCTGCTCACATTAATGGGGCCGTGGCGTTCATACCGGCGCGGCTATCTGCTGATCGCTTTACTGTCGTTCGCCGTGGCCTCAATTTGGATAGTTCGCAACATCGTAGTCTTCCACCGGTTCATTCCGGTAGCCGCAGCGGGCACTGGCACTAATCTCCTGATAGGCTCAATGGCGATTGGTGAAGCGGATGACGTGGCCAGGCGCAAAGCCTTGCTCATAAGCGTCGATACAGCAGCGGGGCCGCAAAGCAATGATGAGACCGAGTTCGATCGAGTGCGGCTGCGCGCCGCACTCCGGCGCATTGCGGACAATCCCGGCCATTGGTTGGTCGCGCGCGTGCAACAGTATCCGCGGTTGTTTATTGACAGCGGCAGTTACCTTTTTGGCAGCGACGGCATCGCCTTTCGCTCGGCCATTCGCGAAGGGCGGATTGGTCAAGTGGTGGTCAGAACCTGCTTCATTGCCGGCAATCTTTTGGTCTTCTTGTTGGCACTGGTTGGAGTTGTCTCGGACCGGCGCAGGTTTGTCAAGCTGAGCCATCTCATCTTGTTTCCGATCTTTCTCGCAGCGGTCTCGCTCCCGCTATGGACTGAACCTCGTTATGGCTTGCCCATGATGCCGCTGGTAGCAATTCTCAGCGCAGCGGGAATGGTCCATGTATGGAAGTCCGTGCGCCGGCGCGCGGCGGCAGACGCAAGAACGGCTCACAACACTTAGCCCGCTATTCTCACTTGCCTGGTATTCGCCGTCAGGCGTGACTGAGGCGCTTTTTTAGAGTCAGGAATGGCTGCTCGACGAAATAGAACGAAATGGCCGTGATGACAAAAGACAAGACCAACGCGGTGATGATCTGCCGGTTGGTCGGCTGCGAGGACGCGCCGAAAATGTAGCCGCGCACGGGCCAATGCCAAAGATAGAGCCCGTAAGAGATACGGCCTATCCAAACCAGCGGCGGGAACCTCAAAAGCAGAAATGGGGGCGAGCCTGGCCAAATAACCAGCACCATCAGCACTACCGCTATGGCCAACGAAGCCAGCGCGAAGACGCCCTTGAATAAGATCGGATTGCTGCTCTTGATCGTAAAAACAAGATAGCCCAGGAACAGAATTGCAACCAGAGCCAGCACTTTCAGACTCAGCTCGAATAACCGCGACCTGGACACTAACCCCCAGGACACCAGACAGCCGATAAGGCAGCCCAGCATCAACCCATCCGCGCGAGTGTCGGTGGCGTAATACAAACGGCGGAACGAAGCCCCTGCATGCCAGAGCCAGGTTCGATGCAGAACGATCACCGTAAGTCCCAACAAAATTATGACTATGATCCAGCGTCGGCTCACCTTCTTGTTGAGCAGAGCAAAAAGGATTAGTGGCCACAAAAGATAAAACTGCTCTTCGACTGCCAGCGACCAGGTAATAGTCAGAATGCCAGGCGGGTAAGCGGGCTTGAGGGCAATTACCCAGTTCGAAACATAAGACAGGGTCAATAAAATTCCGTTGTAAATTGCCGCAGCGTGCTCACTGTCTAGAAAAACGAAGGCGTAACCTCCGAGCAGAAGCAAATAGACAAGCAGTGCTGGTCCTAATCGCAGCCCGCGGCGAAAATAAAAGTCCCTGAGGTTGATAGAACGCGTGCGCTCCCATTCCTGAAGCAGCAGCGAGGTGATGAGGAAGCCGCTCAACACGAAGAAAACCTCGACGCCGAAATAACCACCTGGTATGAGCCGGGGCGTGAAATGCAGACCCAGAACGAGCAGGATTGATATGCCGCGAACTCCATCCAACTCCGGCCGGTAGCCGAGATGGAAGGTTGGGTTTGTGGTTGCAGGTGTTTGCGACTGCGGCGGGGGCACGACGAAGGCTACAGTAGGATGACGATGGCTGTAAATACCAATCTTCCAGCTTCAGCCACAAATCATTTGCGGACCACGCGAGCTTTCTCCCACGAGTGGGCAGAAACCAACTCTATCCACACTTTACTCAAACTGAAGCAAACCGCTAGAGTGAACGAGATAGTTCGTGAGAGCGATTCGTCGGAGGACCGGAAAATGACAGGACCATCTCTCTTCAGAGTCATGCGGTACACTAGTGCGCAATCATCGACTGGCTTTCTTCATTTGTTGTTCCTCGTAGTTTTCGCGGCCGCGTCGCTTTCCTGCTCTGCCAAACCTGGCGCTTCGTCCAATTCCAATTCGGCTGCCAACACACCAGCGGCGTCACCTGTGGCTCAAGCTGCTCCGGCTGAGGCGGAGCCCAACCAAAGAAAAGTTTTCAACACCGGTGAAGCAGTGCCGGCCGGTTACCTCGGGTACAAAGTTTTCGGGTCGTGGTTTAGCAACCGGGGGGCGGGAAGTGATTTGTACGTTGACCTTGCCATAGTGAACACGGACAAGAAAGAAAGAGCGGTCGCCCCTCTTAAGCTAATCGATGAGACCGGCAAGGAATATGCGATGAGTGAAAAGTCTCCGGCGAAAGGAGAAGGCGTGCTAAAGATCGGCAAGGTCAGCCCGAATGAGAGCAAAAGAGCCATCGCGCTTTTTGAAGTCCCTAAAGGCCATGAATACAACTTGAAAATCCAGGGCTTCACGGCTGCGGACGAAGTGCAGATCGCGTTGAAGCCGGCCATCGCGCCGCCTTCGCGTTAGGCGGGCTAAACAACATTCGGGCCTTAAGGTCGGCAGGGTCCGACCAGACGCTAAGCCAGGTCGAGGAGTCTTCACCAAAATAAAGAGGCGGAAACAAGTTCAACCTTGTTTCCGCCTTTCTACGAAGCGCAGCGCAGGTCAACTACGGGCAAGCAGTGCCGGCAGCCTCCCAGATTTGGATTGTTCCCAAATCTGAAAACGCGGCTGCGTCATTGCGGAAGATTGTTGCCTCGATCCAGTACATGTTAGTGGCGAAGTTGAAATCGATTGGCACGGTGTCGGTAACCGACGTAAATGCGTTGCCCGATCCCCGTCCGTTACTGTCAAAGGTGTAGATGACAGTATTTCCGCCAGCGCTGATACTGCTGGTACGGATCACATAAGTGAGCCTTGCACTAGATCCACCGTCGTCGGAGTTTCGGAAGCGAGTTCTGATGACCGACGAAGACGCGGGGCAAAGACTAGCGACGCCTTCCACTGCGGTAATGTCATACCTGATGTGGACGGAGCCGGTTGAGCCATTCAGCAGATTAACGCCGAAGCCATTAAGGCGGACCAACGACAAGCTATCATCATCAACCACTCCCGTCGAGCCGGCGGTGGTCCATGGTCTGACCGGGGGCGCGACGTCGGGAACCGAAGGACCAGTCGCCTCGCCAGTCGGGACTTTTCCAGGAGCATTTGCTCCGGGCAATACCCGATTGATCTGGGCTCCTTTTTGTCCAGAGACAGGAACCCTGGGCGTTCGAACCTTTTTCTGCGCCTTAAAAACATCTCTATCATCAGCAAGTCGGCGTTGGGCATTGGCGCCAGCGAAACCAAAAGCCGGCAGCAGTAAGATAAACCCCGCCATAACTGCCAACAAATTAATGCCACCGAAACGACGATTCTCTCTCATAGACTTCAAGCCTCCGTGTCACGGTAAAACCGTATGTTCAAAGGTACTCAAATTGTCAAAATCAAAGTTAGCTTCGGATGTTGGTGAGTTCATGATGCCGAACACCACAGCCATGGCGAAAGTTCTTCGCCTGAAAATGATTATGGGCACGGAGTGCCGGCAAACTCCCAAATCTGAATAGAGCCGAGATCGGCGAACTGAGTCGCGTCGCTTCTGAAGATCGTTGCGTCAATCCAATAAACGTTTTGCGCGAAGTCAAAGTCGATTGGCGCAGAAGCATCGGTAAAGGTGGTGAAGCCATTAGCCGCACCAATGCCATTGCTGTCAAAGTGGTAGAGGACCGTGCTACCACCCGATAGAACATTCGCGAACTTGACGTCGAAACTAACTTTGGCCGTGCTGCCAGAGTTGTCCGAATTGCGGAAGCGCACTTTGACTGTCGAAGTGCTTGCGGGACAAAACGAGTTCATACCGTCCACGGCAGTAATGTTATAGCGGATACGAACCGTGCCGGTTGCGCCCGGCAACAAATTAGCCGCGAAGTTCTTTAGTTCGGCAATTGCCGTACTATCGTCATCGACTGTTCCGGTCGCGCCGGCGGCTGTCCAGGATCGGTTTGCCTGACCCAAAGCCGTCGACGAAAGGATTCCCGCCGTCCCGGCGATCAAGGTAATAGCCACCACTGCCCTCAGGGCAGCAGACAGAAAATACTTGCGAGTAACTTGCATCGTGAGATACCTCCGCCTGAATGAACTCGACTGACCAATTCCAGAATTGTCTTCAATACACTATATTTTGCAGTCAGTAAACTGTCACCGACCGGGCTCTGGTTAAAACTGGTAGAAGAAGTAGAGCAAACTACATCGATTAACTTGAAATGTCAAAGAAATCTTGCTTAGGCTTCGATCTGTTTGGACTTATTCTTACTGAACCA
>JBGPYG010000161.1:0-7862 GCA_041493085.1 Pyrinomonadaceae bacterium
ATCGGAATCATTGGCGGCAGCGGGCTCTACCAGATGCCGGAGCTTCAGGATGTTGAGGAGATCGCAGTCGTCACTCCCTTTGGCTCTCCGTCAGACGCTTTCATCGTGGGCACTCTCGAGAACAATCGCGTCGCGTTTCTGCCGCGGCATGGACGCGGACATCTCTTCACGCCAACCGAGGTCCCTTTCCGGGCAAACATTTATGCGATGAAGCTGCTCGGCGTCGAGCGCATACTCTCAGCCTCGGCGGTTGGTTCGTTACAAGAGCAGTATGCGCCACTCGACATGGTGATTCCCGATCAGTTTTTTGACCGGACGCGAGCACGCGCGCGCGAGTCAACTTTCTTTGGTGAGGGAATCGTGGCGCATGTGACCTTCGCTCATCCTGTCTGTGAGGAGTTGGGAGATGTCCTCGAGGAGTCGTGCAAAGTTACCGATGTTAAAGCGCATCGGCGCGGAACCTATCTCTGCATGGAAGGGCCGGCGTTTTCTACGAAGGCCGAGTCTGAAGTTTACCGGGCTTGGGGCATGAGCGTCATCGGCATGACGAACCTGCAGGAGGCCAAGCTCGCGCGCGAAGCTGAGATCTGTTACGCGACGCTCGCGCTGGTTACCGATTACGATTGCTGGCATCCCGGCCACGATGCAGTTACCACTGATGTAGTCATTCAGTATCTGAACAAGAACGTCCGGAATGCCCAACTGATTATGGCGGACGCCGTTAAGCGACTGAGCGCGCAGGAACGCACCTGCAAATGCGCTTCCGCCCTGAAGAACGCGATCTTCACGGCGCCGCATCTGTGGCCGGAGGAGACTCGGAGGAAACTTGACGCTATCGTCAAAAAATATGCGCTCTCCTGAAAGAGTTGGCATCCAAGGTTGGTGCCCGTCGCTTTGTTGAGCGGCAAGCGGGTTTGCCCAAGCTGAAAGGTGATTTATGAAAAAGGTTTTTGTGATATTGGTTCTTTTAGTCGCGGGGTTGTTTGTTTCCGCTGCGGCTTCGTATGGTCAGGGAAAGGCAAAGACTGGCCCGGATCCGTCTACGATTCGTGACGCAGAGCTGGAAAAGGATTCTTTGCACAACCTGGAAGTGGCACGCAACTACTTTAAGTTGAAGAAGGCGTACGTCGCCGCGCTCAAACGCTGCGAAGAGATAATTGCAGGCAATCCGAATTTCGCCCGGATCGATGAAGTGCTGTTCATTGCCGGGAAGAGTGCCAGGCTTCTTTCCGACGGACGGGGCAAGCAGAAGCCTGAGCTGTATGTGATCTTTGATGGAACCAGCAAGAAGACTTTAACTCCAGAGGAATTCCGCTCTGGTGCGCGCAGCTATCTAACGCAGTTAATCAACGAACATCCACAAAGTAGTTTTCGCGAACAGGCCGAGGCAGAGCTTCAAGCGCTGGGTGCGCCAAAGCCGGAAGGCAGCACGCAGTGAGCAGTGAGCAGTGAGCAGTGAGCAGTGAGCAGTGAGCAGTGAGCAGTGAGCAGTAAGCAGTGAGCAGTGAGCAGTGAGCAGTTGTACTAAGTTCGAAGTACAAAGCTCAAAGTACAAAGCTCAAAGTACAAAGCTCAAAGTACAAAGCTCAAAGTACAAAGCTCAAAGTACAAAGCTCAAAGATAACCAAGTCCTACTGATCCAATATCTGACATCTGACATCTGACATCTGACATCTGACATCTGAAATCTAAGATATGTCCCTCCTTGTAGTTGGTTCCGTGGCATTCGACGCGGTAGAAACGCCGTTTGGCAAATGTGAAAAGATGCTGGGCGGCTCGGCGTCCCATTTCTCAATCTCTGCCAGTTACTACACCGATGTTCGGATCGTTGGTGTGGTGGGGGCAGATTTTAGCGCCGCCGAGCAACAGGTCTTCGATGCTCACAGCGTTGACACGTCCGACCTTGAACGAATTCCAGACGGCAAGACGTTCCGGTGGTTTGGACGTTACGATTATGACCTTAACGTAGCGCACACTCTCGACACTCAGCTAAATGTATTTGCTGACTTCCAGCCAAAGCTTTCGGAGACGTCGAAGCACGCGCGACTGGTTTTCCTGGGAAACATCCAGCCTGATCTCCAGCGTGGTGTGCGTGAACAAGTCCCCAACGCCGAGTTGGTGGCGCTGGATACAATGAATCTCTGGATCGAAACTGCGCGCGAGTCGTTGCTGCAAACGATTAAGGGCGTCGACGTCGTGATCATAAATGATGCGGAAGCGCGACAGTTGACGGAAATACCCAACCTGATCAGGGCCGCCCGCACTATACTTTCCTGGGGTCCCAAGGCTTTGATCGTAAAGCGCGGCGAATATGGGGCCGCGCTTTTCACGAGCGAATCTTACTTCGCGATTCCGGCCTACCCGCTCGAGTCGGTTTTTGATCCCACAGGCGCGGGCGACACGTTTGCCGGCGGCTTCATGGGCTATCTTTCCAGCCAGGAAAAGCTGGATGACGCGGCGATGCGGCGAGCGATGATTTTCGGCTCTGTGATGGCATCATTCAACGTGGAAGAATTTGGCACGGCGCGCGTGCAGAAGCTTACTCACGACGAGATTAACGAACGCTTTCGCGCCTTCAAGCAAATGACCCACTTTGAAGAGATTCCTTTTGAGCGTGCAGTTCACGCGATAGAGTAGTTAATGTTTTTGGACTTTGGTCTTAGGCCTTTGGTCTTTGATTGACCGCGTGAAATTATCAATCAGGAAGCAGTAAGTCCCAAGACCGAAGTCCTAAGACCAAAGACCAACACTGTTACTTAAAGAAAGTCACTGGAGAATTTATGTTCTGTCCTGTTTGTGAATCCGAATACGAAGCCGGCATCACCCGATGCCCTGACGACGGTTCAGAGTTAGTCAGGCGCTTGACGTCTGAGACAGCAACTCACGATCCGAGCGAAGCGAAGTTCGTTCCACTCCACCATCTTGGATCGCCCGCAGAGGCCGAGATGGTCAACGACATTTTGACGCAGAACGGGATTCGCTCCATGGTCAAGTCAGGCGGGGCCGATACACTGTCGCCTTTATTGTCGGCGACCTCAGAAGGCGCCATCATACTTGTGGACGAGCGAGACTTCGATCGCGCTAATGAACTCTACGCATCCTTTTTTGGTGAGGACACGACTCCACTGACAGGTGGCGTGGGCGAAGAAGACGAAGAGTAAGACCTAACCGCCAAGACGCCGGTCCAAAGTCCAAGGTCCAAAGTCCAAGGTCCGGTTTGGTTACGAAGCCTTTTTCATTTCAAGACCGGCTCAAACGTTTCGGTTTTGACTTTGGACATTGGACTTTGGACATTGGACTTTTCGGTCTTGGCGGTTAGTTTGATCGATCATGGCAATCGAAACAACCGACGCAATCGCAGTTTTCATTACCGCCACGAACGGTGAAGAAGCTAGGCGGTTGGCTGAGATGCTGGTGGAAAAGCGCCTCGCCGCCTGCGTGCAAATCCTGCCGGAGATGGAATCGGTGTATCGGTGGCAAGGAAAAACCCAGTGGCAAGGTGAAGTCTTGTTAATTGTAAAAACTACCGCCGCGAAGTTCGAAGAGCTCGAGCGCGAGGTGCGAGCCATACACAGTTACGAGACTCCGGAGGTTGTTGCCCTCGCAATCGTAGCCGGCTCTGCTCCCTATCTGCAGTGGCTGTTCAGCGTGGTGGCGACTGATAATTTTAGCTGAACGGTGAAAGACCGGAAGACGCAGGTTAAGGTTCCTCGACTGCACGATACTCGTCCTTCAGTCCCTTCTCAAAACGACGCAGCGAACCTTGACTCTGGACGATAATCTCCACGACCTCCGCGGGCGAATCCGTGAGATGAAGAAGACGTAAATCGGCCTCCGAGACCTTGTTTTCTTTCAGCGCGAATTCGCGAATCCAATCCAGCAAGCCGGCCCAGTAACGAGAACCAAATAGCACTACTGGAAAGTCGCGAATCTTGCGCGTTTGAATCAACGTCAACGCTTCGAACAACTCGTCAAGAGTGCCAAACCCGCCTGGGAAAATAATGAAGGCCTCGCTGTACTTGACGAACATCATTTTGCGCACGAAGAAGTACTTGAACTTCAGCGAAAGCGTCAGGTAAGGATTCGAACTCTGTTCGAAGGGCAGTTCGATGTTGCAACCAACGGAAACTCCTTTGGCCTCAAACGCGCCGCGGTTTGCTGCCTCCATAATGCCGGGCCCACCGCCAGTGATGACCGCATAGCCCGCGCGGGCGAGTAAGGCAGCAGTCTCCTGGGCCGCCTGGTAGTCGGGATCATCGGGACGGGTGCGAGCGGAACCAAAAACCGAAATTCCACGCGTGAGTGTAGCAAGCTCGTCGAAGCCCTCAACGAACTCGCCCATAATGCGAAACACACGCCAGGTGTCAGTGTGAGTGAACTCATCGGGTCTTGGACTCTCGAGAAGTTGCTCGTCCTGTGTCGTGCCGGGCGCGTGCTTGTCAGGCTCTTGTTTATCGACCATCGCTCGTCATATCCCCATGATGTTATAGCCGCAATCTACATGGATGACTTCGCCGGTGATTGCCGAAGCCATAGGGCTGCAAAGGAAGAGGACCGTGTTACCAACTTCGCGCGGTTCGACGTTGCGACGGAGCGGCGCTTTCTCGGCGGCGTGCTTTAACATTGAACTGAAATCTCCGACGCCGCGTGCGGAAAGTGTTTGAATTGGACCGGCACTAATGGCATTAACCCGAATGTTGCGCGGCCCGAGATCGTGCGCCAGATAACGGGTGCTGGCTTCCAGCGCCGCCTTCGCCACGCCCATGACGTTGTAACCGGCGACCACCTTCTCCGCGCCGTAATAAGTCATGCAAACGATGCTGCCACCTTCAGTCATCAAGGGCGTTGCGGCGCGCGCGAGCTGGGCGAGGGAGTAAGCGCTAATCTCCAGCGCCGTGACGAACGCCTCGCGGCTGGTGTCGAGAAACTCGCCGCTGAGGGCTTCGCGAGGTGCATACGCGATGCTGTGAATCAGAAAATCGAGCCGGCCAAATTCTTGCGCCAAGCGTTTGAAGGTCCCGTCAACTTCTTCCTGCTTCGTGACGTCGCACGGCAGCAGCAGCGAACCGGGCATCGCTTCGCTCGTCAGCTCTTCTACATTCTCCTTGAGCCGATCGCCCTGATACGTGAACGCGAGGCGTGCGCCCGCTTCGTGTAGAGACTGCGCCGTGGCCCAGGCGATAGAGCGTTTGTTGGCGACACCGAAGATGATTCCGAATTTGTCTTTTAGCATAGTGGGTCTAAAGATTTCTCTCCTTGATCTGAGTTCTGAGTTCGGTTGTGCGCCTCTTAGTCATGTCTCCGAGGCAGGTGGCTTGAATCAAAGGACGAATTGAGCCGCCCTTGTACTGATCGGCGACGAACTCGCAGTTCGTAGCTCGGTACTTGAGCCAGGCTGTCTGTGCTTCCTTGAGTTGTGGCTTCTCTTCTTCATCGAGTATCGAGACAAGTTTACGATAGACCTGGTTCATGGTAGCGTCCGCCGCCCGAAACGCTTTACCGGCGCATTGATTCATATCAAATTGAGTGAGGGGAGTGGCGCAGGGATCGCTCTTCTTTTTCCTCTGTCCGGACGCAGCTCCACTTGCTATCACGAACAGCAACAGAAAGGTGATTGCAAGTTTCAAGAGTCTCTCCGCGCCATTGGCATTCGGCTCGTTACGCTGCCGCAGTCTCCGGCGCATTCATCATGAAATTAACGCGGAAAGTATTAAGGAAGTTTGAGCGAAAGAGCAAGCTACCATCCCAGCTTAGTGTTTGAAATGCCTGCTGCCTGTAAAAACCATTGCCAAACCATGCTCGTCTGCTGCGGGAATTACTTCCGAGTCTCGCATGGAGCCGCCTGGCTGAATCACGGCTGTGATGCCATGTTTCGCTGCCTCATCGATGCCGTCGCGAAAAGGGAAGAAGGCATCAGATGCGAGCACGCTTCCCTGAATGGGTAGTTGCGCGCGCATGGCGCCAAGCTTGACGGAATCAACGCGCGACATCTGACCGGCGCCCACGCCAACTGTCTGTCCGTCGCGCGCGTAAACAATCGCATTCGACTTGGTGTGCTTGCAGACTGTCCAGGCGAACATCAAATCCCCGATCTCGCTTTCAGTCGGCTGGCGCTTCGTAACAACTGTCAGGTCATCTCGCTGTAGTTTATGCGTGTCGCGCGTTTGCACCAGCATGCCGCCGCTTATCTGCTTGTACTCGAGGCCCTGCGCCTGTCCCGGCGTGGCTACATTCAAAGGGCGCAAAACGCGGAGGTTCTTCTTTGTTTTCAGGATTTCCAGGGCGGCAGGTTCGTAGTCCGAGGCGATGATCACTTCTGTGAATATCTTGACGACTGCGCGCGCCGCCGCCTCGTCAACGTTGCGATTGAAAGCGACAATGCCACCGAAAGCTGAGGTCGGATCGGTTGCCAGCGCGCGACGGTAAGCTTCTTCCGCCGACCCGCCTAATGCGACGCCGGCCGGATTAGTGTGCTTGATAACCGCGCAGGCCAGTTCATCAAAATCACAAACAAGCTGCCAGGCGGCGTCAGCATCGACGTAATTGTTGAAGGACATCTCCTTGCCGGAAAGTAGTTCGGCATGGGAGACACCGTAGTTCTTGCCACTCTCGTAGAGGGCGGCTTTCTGGTGAGGGTTCTCTCCATATCGCAGTTCGGTTTTCTTTTGGAGGACCAAAAACCCTCGCTGCGGCAAATTCTGTTCAGTCCCGCTAAAGGCATCGGCGAAGTGTTCCACGCTGAAGGATGCGCCCCCGCCGCCTGTCGAGTCTTCTATGCCTTCCGAGCGCTGGTCGCCCGGGAATCGCGAGCGCAGGAAAGCAAATATGAGGCTATCGTAGCGTGCGGTTTCCGAAAACGCTTTGCGCGCTAGACTAGTGCGAGTCTCCAGGGATAATTGACAGCTTTGCTCACGCATTTCATCAGTTACGGCTTTGTAATCCCCATTCGAGGTTATAACTGCCACATCTCTGAAATTCTTTGCCGCCGAGCGAATCATCGCCGGACCGCCGATGTCGATCTGTTCGATTGCTTCTTCCACGGTTACGCCTTCGCGGGCGATTGTTTCCTCAAAGGGATATAGGTTGATGACTATCATATCAATCGGCTCGATGCCGTGCTCGCGCATGGCCGCCTGGTGTTCCGCGTTGTCGCGCAAGCCAAGCAAGCCACCGTGGATGCGCGGATGCAAAGTCTTCACGCGGCCGTCCATCATTTCGGGGAAACCAGTTACCTCAGAGACATCGCGCACTTCAATACCCGCTTCGCGCAACACCTTGGCTGTGCCGCCAGTGCTGATGATCTCGACGTTGAAGGCTTGCAGTTCGCGCGCGAAGTCAACGATTCCAGTTTTGTCCGAAACGCTGATGAGCGCACGGCGGATTTTGCGCAGGCCGAGTTCCTGGTTTTCAGTCATTGGTTGATGTGCAGATGAGTTTGGATCTGAAAGATACTGTTTACCGAATCAGACGGACTGACGCAAGTCAGCCATATCAGAACCGGGAGCAGTAGCGACCGGCTCACCCCTTCGAAGACAAACCAGTCCGCGCCCCTCCTGTCACCCGGTCGCTACTGCTCCCGGTTCTGATGCTGAAGTTTTCACCTCGGAGCTTTCTCCGGTTTGGCTGATACAACGTGAAAAAATTCCTGGGTCCGTGAGTACTTATAGCCACTGATTTGATACTCAACCCCCGCTGGGAGGCCGATCGTGAAGCGATGATTGCGACCATCTCGCGAACCCTCGCCGGCATAGAATCCGAGCAGATACTGGCTTCTCAAGTCTTCTTCGATCGCTTGAAAGACCGGACTCAGATCAATTGTCTTATTCGCCTGGAGCGCGAGCGCTGAGCTCACATTGCCGACA
>JBGPYG010000377.1:0-3914 GCA_041493085.1 Pyrinomonadaceae bacterium
AGTTAGAAATGCTGCCTGAACCGCGAAGCAAAGAAGGATCAGGACACGCTGTTGAATCTTTGGCCGGTCGCTACCGCTCTCGGTTCTGATACCCGAGGATTCGCAACCACCCATGTTGCACTTCAAACTTGAATCCACCAATGACCGATGACAAATGAGAAATGGAAAATCCATCTTTCGTCTGCCTCCTGCCTCCTGCTCCTGCCGTCCCCTATTTCTTCGTCGCCTTCTCAGTACCAGTCTTGTCGCTGCCGTAACCACCCCAGACGCCGTCCAACATTCCATTTGGCTTGATTTCGTAAGCCACGAAAGCGCAGCGTGAACCGCCGATCCCGACCGAGACGGTATTTCCTTGCTTAATCCCGAAGCCCGAGGTGTTGTTGCTCCAGGCAAACTGATAGCCGCCAGCTTTCGGGGTGATCGATAGCTCAGCCTTGTACCCGCTGCCATTGGGATTTGTTCCGGTGACATTGTAGTCGCCGGCGACACCCGACCCACTCGTGCGCACCGCCCTCTCAGTACCGCTCTCGTCGACGCCCCAGGAACCCCATTTGCCATCGAGCGTGCCGTCTGCAAGCACCTGGTAGCTCACGACACCGCAACCTTGCCCATTGCTGCCTCCGGTGAAAGCCACGGCCACTACATTGTCGTTCGGCACGCCAACGCCGTCGTATTGTTTGCCTGCGTCCCAACGAAACTGGTACACATCGCCGTGTTTGATAACTTTGAGTGCGCCCTTGTAGGGCCTACCGTCCTCGTTCGTGCCGACAACTGTGTAGTCGCCGGCTATGTCAGTGGGAGGCGTTGCGTGCTCTTGCGAAGCATTACTGTCATTCCCGGCCGATTGCGTCTTCGGCAAATCGGCGCCAGACTTACTACAACCCAGCACGCAAGCAACAAACAAAGCGAGCGCAGTCAAAGTGCTGAGCCATGAATTCTTTTTCATTTGGGGTCTCCTCTTTGCAGGACTAATCTGGGATGGTGTCCGAATCTAAAAGACAAGTAAACGATCCACTAAATCACACTAAGCAACACTAAGCTTTCTTCGAGAAATTTCGTGTTACTTCGTGGATCGTTCTTTTTGGAAAATCGTTGGCTATATAAGTCACTGCGCCTTTCTTGTCAACATTTTTACTTCTGACTATATTGGCTGGAACTTGTTTCGAGTTCCGAGTTCCGAGTTTCGAGTTCAGGTTGCGATCAGAGTATCTTTAACTCGAAACTCGGAACCCGAAACTCGAAACGGCTTCTAAATGCTGAAACGTAAGCCCAATCAAAGCGTGCGTGTCGGTGTCGATACCGGCGGAACCTTCACTGATTTTGTTTTTGAAACAAACGGCAAAGTCGAGATATTTAAGTTTGCTTCCACCCCACTCGATCCCTCGCTAGCTATCGCCGCCGGTCTCCGCACAATCTCAGAAAAGACAGCAGTGCCGCTCCAGAGCATCGAGGTGGTTCACGGCACAACCGTGGGCACAAACGCATTGCTCGAGCGACGCGGTGCTCGCACGGCGCTGATCACAACGCGTGGATTTGAAGATGTTCTCGTGATCGGGCGACAGGCGCGGCCTGAGCTTTACAACTTGAATGCAGTCCCTCCGCCGCCGCTGGTGCCGGACAATCTTCGCTTCGGTGTACGTGAGCGAGTGGCGTCGAGCGGCGAAGTGATTGAGTCACTGGCTGAGAAAGAATTATCGGCTTTGGTCCAGCGGTTAAAGACGGCAAAGGTCGATTCTGTCGCCATCTGCCTGCTTTTTTCGTTCGTCCGTCCCGAACACGAAAAGGAACTTTCAAGCGCGCTTTCCGCTCTCAATATTCCTCTTTCAGTCTCCCACGAAATACTTCCTGAGTATCGAGAGTTTGAGCGCACTTCCACCGTTACAATTAACGCTTACCTACAACCCTTAATGGGCACTTATCTCAAGCGTCTGGCAACGAACACGCCACGCCTGCGCGTCATGCAATCTTCCGGCGGCAGCATCTCCGCAGCCGTCGCGGCAGACGAACCGGTACGCACAATTCTTTCCGGGCCTGCGGGTGGAGTCGTCGGCGCACTCAGAGTTGCGCGGGCCGCAGGTTTTGAAAGAATCATTACCTTCGACATGGGTGGGACTTCTACCGACGTCGCACTTTGTGAGCGCGACGGCTTGCGCATGACAAACGAGGCTTTGGTGGCGGGCTTGCCGGTCGCCGTGTCGGTCATGGATATCCACACCGTCGGCGCCGGCGGCGGTTCGATTGCGAGAGTTGACGAAGGCGGCTCATTGCGCGTTGGCCCTGAATCAGCGGGCGCCGATCCGGGCCCCGCCTGTTACGGGCGATCGTTTTTGCCAACGGTGACCGACGCACATCTGTTACTCGGCCACTTTGGTGGCGCCGGCCTGTTGGGCGGCCAGTTTACACTCGCCGAAGAACGCTCTGAAAAAGCTATGACCCAACTCGCGAGCGACCTGAGTAGAGCTGCTCACGCCCGGGTTACTGCGATTGAAGCCGCGCAGGGAGTCTTGTCGGTCGCGAACACAAACATGGAGCGGGCGCTGCGGCGAATCTCGGTTGAGCGCGGTTACGACAGCCGCGAGTTTGCCCTGCTTCCCTTCGGCGGCGCTGGCGGGCTGCACGCGGTGGATCTGGCGCGGGCGCTGCGCATTCCGCGCATCATCGTGCCAAACTCCGCCGGCGCGCTCTCGGCGATCGGAGTGCTTACCGCCGAGGTCGTGAAGGACCAAAGCCGGACAACGATGTTGGAGTTTTCGCCTGGAGTTGAAAAGAAACTGGATAAGACTTTCAAAGAGATGGAGCGATCTTCCGCTTCTGCTCTTCGCCGCGAAGGCTTTTCTACGGCCAAACAAAAGCACGAACGCTCACTCGCGTTGCGTTACAAAGGTCAGTCCTTCGAATTGGAAATCAAACAGACGGGCGCGAATCTCGCGGCGAGTTTTCATCGCGCGCATCGCGAACGTTACGGTTACGCTCAGGAGTCAAACATCGTGGAAATTGTCAGCGCGCGCGTTCGTTCAACCGGGATGGTGGCGAAACTAGCGGAGCGGCGGAGTAGTTCGGCACTCGAAAAGGGATTTGCGAAAGCAGCTAAGTGTGTGACTGCCTATATGGACGGTAAGAGACTCAGCGTGGCGGTCTACCAGCGGGACGAAATGCCGGCAGGAGCACAGCTTCGCACGCCATGCATCGTGACGGAGTACTCTTCAACTACCCTGATTCCCGCTAGCGCTCGCGCTGAAGTTGATGAGTATGGAAATTTGATCATTCAAACAGAAATCTGACCGCCAAGGCACCAGGAGCGCCAAGCAAGAAAAGGGGAAAAGAGAGTTCAAACTTAAGTAGTTGTGCGGCTGGTTTCTCTTGGCGCTCCTGGCGTCTTGGCGGTTAACAGAATTATGAAGCAGTTCGATCCCACAACGCTGGAAATTTATCGCGCGCTCTATACCTCAGTCGCGGAGGAGATGGGCATCGCGCTCAGACGCACCGCCTTTTCGCCAAACATCAAAGAGCGGCGTGATTACTCGTGCGCGGTGTTCGACGCCCGGGGCCGAGTGATCGCGCAAGGCGATCACATGCCGGTACATTTAGGCTCGATGCCAATGGCCGTCGCTTCGGCGTTAAGAGAAATCGATCTCAAACCCGGCGACGTGGTTGCCCTAAACGATCCGTTTGCCGGCGGCACGCACCTGCCTGACGTTACTTTGGTAATGCCAGTGAGCAGTGAGCAGTGGGCAGTGGGCAGTGGCGATCCTCTGACGGCCAAGGTGGGATCTAAGAAAGCTCTACGCCAGTCGCGGACCCAAAAACTGCCCACTGCCCACTGCTCACTGCCCACTTTGTTTTACGTGGCCAACCGCGCACACCATGCGGACATCGGCGGTGCGACGCCGGGCTCGATGGGTATGGCGACAGAT
>JBGPYG010000226.1:0-6487 GCA_041493085.1 Pyrinomonadaceae bacterium
GCCTACCTTGGAGATAAAGGTGACCCTTGAACTTCTTCGTCAAGGTTCAATAGCTCACGCTACAAGCCTATCTTTCCGAGTGCCTCTAATTTCTCGTTGATGGCCTCGTGATCCGCCAGTTTCTCATGCTCCTTAACGATAGCTTTGCTTATGTACATGAACAGCGGGAACGCTTCCGTTCACAGCTCCCTTGCTCTGAATATGAACAGCCGGATCGGCCTGCCTTATCCCGTCAACAGCTCCCTGGAACGGTGCATCCATCTCCGTTTGGATGACGGTGGCGATCCATTCAGGCTTGGCCCCTCCCTGGCACATTGTCCAGCGCATTAGAGGTTCGGTGCCAACCACGACCATGCCGGAATGGTTGTTCCTGTCAGCATCCTCTTTGGGATCATTGTAGAAAAAGCCGAGCGACTTGCGCAGGAGCAGAATATCGTCCGGCTTGCCGGTTAGAAACGTCCAGCCCGGTCCCACTCCATGAGTCCTGGCATACGCCTTGAGGTCCTGGGGAGTATCTTCCTCCGGGCTCAGGGTAATGGAGTAAAAGAAAATGTCGCGACCGACGCGGCCATTCAACAATTTCTGTACTTCGGCCAAGTGGTGCGTGATTACCGGGCAGATGTCTTTACAGCGCGCGAACATGAATTGGATAACCACCCGCTTGTCTTTGACCAGATCGTCGTAGAAGTGCACCCTCTCGTTATTCTGAGTGAGCAGTTCCATGTTCGGTAGGTGACGGCGGCGGATAAGCTCGCGCGGCGAGATGTCCTGAAAGTTAAGCGGGCCTTTGTTCGTCGGCTTATCCTGCCCGAATAAAGCTGTTGTCCCCGCGAGACCACCGGTTGTCCCCGCGACCGCCGTGGTTACTCCAGCAGCCGCCAGCCAGGTTCTCCTTGTCATTTTTCCCATAATCTTCGGCTCCTCTTTGTGTTTCGCCTCTTGCATGGCGGCTGATTTTAAGGATTGTAGTTGTTGTCAATCACATTCGGTTGCACCTGGAAGAGCAGCATCATGGCGTGATCTTCATGGACGGTGTTGTGGCAGTGTATTGGATAGTCTCCCACGAAATCGCGGAAGCGGGAGAAGGTCGTAACATCTTCCTCGCCTTGTAGCCGCGTCGTATCTTTCCGCGACACCTCTACGTTCGGCACGCCGGGAAACTGTGTACTGATGCCGCCGCCGCCGCCGCCAAAAGGACAGCCGCCACGAGAGTAGCTGGAGCTGCCACTATAACTCGAGTAACGGCCTCCGTTATTGGATCGACTCAGGATCCGGTGCTGTTCAAGATGCGTGTGGATGGGGTGCTCCCAATCGTTCCGCGGATTACTAAGCACCCATTTTTCTGCGCTGTTCTGCTGTATGGTAAAGCGCAGTTCATTACAGCTCGCAAACTTGTTGTTGATGGTCCATTGTCCATTATCGCGGTCAAACTTGAAGTTGCGCGTGATTCGCGGCGTGATGATGCTCGGAAGTTGATAGAACTGTGGGTGGGTCGCCGGATCAACGCTGGCATCCGTCACGGCGGCGCCGATTTGGAACTCCACACAAGAAGTACCCTGGCCTCCAGAGAAGATGTTGCAGCTTGGTCCCTGACCATCGTCCTGCTGGAGACGGTTCTCCAGGCGGACTTTGGTGTGGCTCCCGATCAAGTTCTTGACCTGGTTGAAGTCAATGATGATGTCATAGCGCTCAGCCACGCCGAGTCTTATGCTGGTGACCTGTAGAGGTGTGGGAAGTAGGTCGTCATTAGCAATGACCCAGAAGGGGATCACCGTGCTCGGGCTCAGAGGATCGGTGAGGAAGAGCTCGTAGTACCGCGACGGTCCTCCGTTCAAAACGCGGAAACGGTAGCGCCTCTTGTTCACACCCAGAAAAGGTTTGAATATTCCGTTCGCCAACTGGACGTCGCCAAGCAAGCCTTTGAAATTGAAGGTATCGAAACAGATTTTTCCGGTCGCCGGATCCAGCAACTTGTCAGTCAGGATGATAGGGATGTCGAACTGCGGGTAGCTGGGCAGCCGGAAACCGGTGGTTTCGTTACCCGTGTCGAACTGGTTGAACATAAGCTGAAAACCAGCCAGGCCTTTGTAAACGTTCTCAGCGGTGTGGTCCATGCGATGATCGTGATACCACAGTGTGCTGAGCGATTCATTGATGTCGCCATTCGGTTGATGAGTGGAGGCGAATCCAGCCTGCTGCCCGGCGTAGTAGTAATCGAAATACTGGCCGCGGAAGAACCAGCGACAGGGGCCGCCGTCGCTTTCCGGAGCGGAGTGGAAATTATGCAGGTGGGTGGACATTTCGGGGACTCCAAACCCACCGTTCTGGCTCTGCGTCGGCAATTCGTTGAACCGCCGAACCACCCACGGTTGTTGATAGTTTGTGACTATGGTAGGCGCGGGAAAGGTCGCTACGTCGCCGGCGTCCGACCCACCCAGGTTGAATCCCCAGATGGTTTGCGCGGGTATGTTTGTGTCTGAGGTGATCCTGAAGTTGGCATTGGCTCTCATGCGCTGCACAAAATACTTTTGCGTCGGATACTGATTGAAGAATTGAAAGAAATCTGTTCCCGGCCGCAGCACGCCATTGAATTGTCCCCGGCCTTCAAACCGAAGGCCGGTTGCCGGATTAATCGCGGTGTTAGGGAAAAGCTGTGGGGGCGCGCCGAACTGTAGTCCCGGATCCGTCAATGGACGCGACGGCAACTGAGGCGGAATGGGTAGCGGGTCGACAAAAACTGCGTTAGGTTGCGGACTGCAGCCAACGTCGCACCCGTTGTAGCAACCATAACCACCGTAGCTGCTCGTGGTCTGAGCGTGGGTCAACCCGCCTTTGGGAATGAGAACGCCCGCGGTTGTCATTAGACCCATTTTGATCAGATCGCGCCGGGTGAAACCCTCTTTTACGAGTTCCAGCCTGTTGTTGAGGGCTTGTTGAACTTCTCTTTCTTTTCTTCTGTTTCTCTTTGAGATATACGGCATGGACCGTTCCTCCTTTTAAAGAATCGGAAAGACACATCACCGTGTTGGCTGAAGTGTTGATTGATGTCCTTAGACTGTTAGTCCGACCCTGCTGGAACGCGCTGGAACCTGAGTGTTGCTGCTGGCTGGCCGACATCCGAACGGAAATGCTAATGCTTCGACATGAAGACCAGGAAGAACTTTAGGGACGACGACAATGAGAGTAGTGTCACGTCAGCAATCTGGGCTTTTAAAGGTAAAACACTTCGAGAGGTAAAAACAGCCGCACTCTACTGCCGAGATTGAATCATGTCAAGGGCGCGAATTGCCTCATGTAGGTAGCACATGACACGCCCGCTTTAGATGCGTGCGAAAACGAAAACGCCGCCGGAGCTACTCCTGCGACCTTCGTACAATCTGGCTGCGCAATGGACCCTCTGCGCAACTTATTCTTGATGCCAACGCCGGAAATGCGCGGTGTCTCCCAACCGTTACGTAACGCCGGTCCAGGGCGGACAGCGCTCCAAAGTGGAGTGACAACTGCTTACACGCGCGAACCAAGCGGGCTTACGTCACAATCCCCGTCACAAACGAGTAAGGCCACCGTTACTGGTAGCCTTACTCTAAGAAATATTGGCTCCGCAGGTAAGACTCGAACTTACAACCCTCCGGTTAACAGCCGGATGCTCTGCCATTGAGCTACTGCGGAATAAGCGCCCTGCACAGCCTCAAACGATGCGCGGGCGCGAAGAAATTTTTATATCAGATGGCCTACAGAGCGTCAAGGCAGCACTTTCTGGCGCGCGTGGACGAGATGAGTGACCCGTTGAACTGACCCAAAAGGCTAAGACTGACAACGCGTGTAATCGATACAAGAATACTCGCATCAATCTCGCGGCGGTTCAGGCACTTTCCTGAGTAACTCCCCAGGCTGGCATTCGAAGGCATCGCAGAGTTTATCGAGCGTGGCGTATCTTATGCCCTTGGACCTGTGGGTTGCCAAACTCCGGATGGTCGAGTGGGCAATGTTGGTCGTTTGTGCTAGCCAATAATGGGAGCGGTCCACCAGCAGTTCGTTGATTTGTACTTTGATCATGGGGAAAGCCTTTCGGGGATATCGGGAGGCTTATATATCACTAATCCAGAGCCTTGGACAGCTAATTCAGACCACGACCCTTTGCGTGATGGCGCAGTTCCCAGGACCGTCTGTTTTGAGTGCTGATTTCAGCGTCTGCGCGTTGGCTTGACCAGTTTAGTCGATCGCCTAGTTTTGGCCACTTTAGCAACAGGATTCTTAACAGTGTTCTGCCAGGCGAGTGTCATCGCCTCTCCCAGCGTGTCTTCATCGATCGAATCGAGGCGCACGGTCGTGCATCCCTGGCGTCCCCAAGCGCCACTCGCGGGCAGAAACGTTACGGAGTTCGCGCGCATAAATTCCTGTTGCTGGTCTGGTGTGAGTTTGACCATACCCGACTTCCCATCGGGATAGAGAGTCGCGAAGATCCTGCCGTTGGCCCGGAAGTCGGGATGGCCCATGTGCGCGCCCTCAATGGCGCCATCCATACTGGTTGCGATGCGGCGGAATTCTTCAGGGCTCATGTCCGGTCGCGAGCAAACTCTTGCTGATTCAGTTAAACGAGTTTTCCTTTTTCTCAGCGTTGGGAACGTCTTGAGTTACTGTCACGCAAGCTGTAGGCCTGCGCCGCAAACCAACAGCTTGCGTTACTACTTCTCATCCTCAGCCAGTGAACGATCTTCAATTAGACACTATGGCTTTGGTTTTCGGATTGTTGTCGAGCATCCGCCAGCCGGGACAAGCGTTGCCGCTGCACGGTGTCCCGTTGAATTGCCAGATCTTGCCGCTTTTGTGCAACTGATAGAGCCGATCACCACTGGCTACGATCGCCGTAGTGGCCGGATTGTTGTCGAGCTTTTGCCAGGGGGGACAAACGCTGCATGTCGGGAAGCGAAAGATCTCGCCGCTATTGTTCAACTGATAGAGCCGATCAACACTGGCTACGATCGACGTAGTGTCTGGACTATTGCCCACCATTTGCCAGCCCGGACAAGAGTTGCCGCTGCATGCGGTTCCGGTGAAGCGCCAGATCTTGCCGCTATTGTGCAACTGATAGAGCCGATCACCACTGGCTACGATCGCCTTACTGGCCGGATTATTGTCCAGCATTTGCCAGCCCGGACAAGACTCGCCGCTGCATGGCGTTCCCGTGAAGCGCCAGATCTTGCCACTATTGTGAAACTCATAAAGCTGAGCATCATCGGCTGCGATCGACGTAGTGGCCGGATTATTGTCGAGCATTTGCCAGCCGGGACAAGAGTTTCCGTTGCAAGGCGTTCCCGTGAAGCGCCAGATCTTTCCGCTATTGTGCATCTGATAGAGCCGATCACCACTGGCTACGATCGCCGTACTGGCCGGATTGTTGTCGAGCATTTGCCAGCCGGGACAAGAGTTGCCGCTGCATGGGGTTCCGGTGTACCGCCAGATCTTGCCGCTATTGTGTAACTGATAGAGCTGACCGCCACTGGTTACGATCGCCCTAGTGGCCGGATTATTGTCGAGCATCTGCCAACCGGGACAGGAGTTGCCGCTGCAAGGGGGTCCGGTGTAGCGCCAAATTTTGCCGTCCTGATGCAGTTGATAGAGATCCTGCGCCGTTGCCGTGCACTGAGTTCCCAGAACCATTACGATGCCGATAAGCAACGCGCGTAAAAGAGAAATGTATGCGGGAATGGAATTGTCGAACATTGTCTTTCCTCCGGAACGGTGAGTTTCAAATGAACTGAACATTGAGAGGGTAGTTTTCGGCAGGAACAAAAGCAATGATTTTGACCGCCCCAACGTCAGAGGCATTTGGTTCGCAGGCAGAATAGACCGAAGCCCGGCAACCCAACTTGCGCTCAATCGCGAACTGCGAGAATATCTCGCACGCTGTAAAACTACATATAGAGTAGGCTCCAGCGGTTGCGCGCTTCCTGACGGTCGGGCAACTGCCCCGATGAGCGAGGTGTCAGAGAAAGGTTTCGTATGGAACGCCGAATAACAAGCTGGTTTAGTCAAAACTTAAGCGCCGAGATGCCTTTGGTGGCCTACGGACACGCGGGTCAGCCACTGTTGATGTTTCCCACCGCGGCTGCTGACTATCTCGAGTATGAACGCTTTCATCTGGTGGACGCGATTCGCCCACTCATCGAAAGCGGCAAGCTACGCGCCTACTCTATCAACAGCGTCAACAAGTACAGCCTCCTCAATGAGCAGATGCCTCCGAATATGAAGGCCGAGCTGCTTACGCGTTTTGATCGTTACATTACCGATGAGGTGTTGCCGTTGATCCGCAACGACGCCGGCCAGGACGCTCGCCCGTTAACCACGGGAGCAAGTCTCGGTGCATTTCTCGCCGCCAATGCTTATTTCAAGCACCCGGATCTATTTCGTGGGGTGATAGCGCTGAGCGGCAGCTACGACGTGCGTTCGTACCTGAAAGGCTTTTACGACGACAATGTCTATTTCA
>JBGPYG010000391.1:0-3639 GCA_041493085.1 Pyrinomonadaceae bacterium
AGATGCGGGTTTTGGGTTACTGGTTGGCAAAGTTAGCAAAGGGCGGCTCCAATCGCATGACGGAAACACGCCACATCTATTTGGATCACAGCGCAACGACGCCCGCCGACCCGCGCGTGGTCGAGGCGATGCTGCCGTACCTTACGGAGAAGTTTGGGAATGCGTCCAGCGTGCACTTCTTCGGTCAGGAGGCCCGCGCGGCTGTCGATCGCGCGCGGCGTGAGGTGGCGGCCCTAATCGGCGCGCGTGCCAATGAGATAGTATTCGTCTCTGGAGGAACTGAGGCCAATAACCTCGCCATTCGCGGAATTGCCGATGCCAGTCTGTCCTCGTCACGAACCGGCAGTAACGGTCCGTTCAGAATGGGCCATATCATCATTTCCGCTATCGAGCATTCGTCCGTTAGGGGAATCGGCGCAGCATTAGAAAAGGCCGGCTGGGAGATTACGCGCGTGCCGGCTTACGAGGACGGAATTGTGCGGGCGGAAGACGTTCGCGCCGCGCTGCGGCCAGAAACAGTGCTGATCTCGGTGATGCTCGCGAACAATGAAATCGGCACGATTCAGCCGATTGAAGAAATTGGCGCGCTGGTGCGCAATGAACGCGCTCGCGGTCGCCAGCTCTGGCTACACACCGATGCAGTACAAGCTGCCGGCCGAATTCCTCTGAACGTCGAGACGCTTGGCTGCGATCTGTTGTCGCTCTCCGCACACAAGCTCTACGCGCCTAAAGGAGCGGGAGCGCTCTTCGTGCGACGTGGGGTGCGTCTGATACCCCAGAATGTCGGCGGACATCAGGAACGGGAGAAGCGAGCGGGCACGGAAGGTGTGCCCGGTATTGTTGCCTTTGGCGCGGCGGCAAAGCTTGCGCGCGAAGAGATGGGCCAACGGTCGCAACATGACCAGCGACTGCGCGACCGGTTTGAAGTCGGCATCAGCGAACGCGTCGAAGACATCGTTTTCAATGGAGATCGCGCGCGGCGGTTGCCGCATCTTTCAAACACTTCGTTTCGCTTCATCGAAGGTGAGGGCTTACTGATTAGTCTGGATCTTCAGGGCATCGCGGTTTCCACCGGCTCCGCCTGTTCCTCCGGCACGCTCGAGCCGTCGCCGGTGATACGCGCGCTGGGTCGCAACGAAGAACTCGCTCGCGGCGCGATTCGCTTCAGCTTCGGCAAGGATAATACCGAGCAGGACGTTGACTACGTTCTCGAAGTTCTACCTCGCGTCGTGGAAAAACTGCGACGACTGTCGCCGCTCAATAAAGTTCGGAGTTCGGAGTTCGGGGTTCGGAGTTCGTCTGGCGCCTAGTAACAGCAGACTCAGACTTATGGCCGGTATTAAACGTTTTGAAGAAATCCTGGCTTGGCAAAAGGCCCGAGAACTTGTACGCGAAACATATCGCGCTGGTGGGATTGCGCCCCTCAGCAAGGATTTTGGATTGAAGGACCAGTTTGCCGAGCTGCCGTGTCGTCAATGACTAATGTGGCGGAGGGTTTCGGCCGTAAAAGCTCGAAAGACTTCGCGCATTTCTTAGACGTAGCAAGAGGCTCAACGCTTGAGGTGCAATCACTGCTCTACGTAGCGCGCGACCTTAACTATATTCAGCCTGCTGAGTTTGACAAACTCTACAAGATCGCGGAAGAAACGATTTCGCTGATAGGTGGGTTCACATCGTACCTTCGAAATCAAACTCCGCGTTAATTCAATCCGATGGTAGGAACATCTTGAACCGGTTGAACTCCCCGGATTTACAACTTCGAACTCCGAACCCCGAACTCCGAACTTTGTATTCGAGTACTTTCAACGATCACATCGCGAATCCGCGCAACGCCGGTGAACTCGCGGATGCCAATGCTACGGGCGAAGAGACTAATCCCGTCTGCGGCGACCGCCTGCGCCTCTCACTGCGCGTGCGCAAGGGTCGCATCGAAGCGGCGGGCTTTCTTGCCTATGGCTGCCCGCCAACCCTGGTCTGCGGATCGGTTATGACGGAGTTGGTTAGTGGAAAAACTGTTGAAGAAGCAACGCGCCTTACGCGTAAAGATTTGCTCGACGCGATCGGTGGACTGCCTTCAAGAAAACAACACGCCGCGGCACTGGCGATTGAAACCCTGCGGGCTGCGATTGCCGCGTTATCTTTGGACTCTCAACGACCGAGTCAACACGGGTAGGGGCACGGCATGCCGTGCCCCTACAAACACTGCTTCACGGAATTGTCAGGCCTCGGCGCGAAGGTTGAGGAGAAGCCAGCGGCCGCTGATGATATTCGGGACCGCAGTATTTTCTCGGCTCAGTGCCCAGCACGAAAGTCCTCGTCCGTATCACTGGACACGTTTCCACCGCAATCAATCCGGTCGTCGGATCGATATCGAGCGTGATGGTTCCTTCCAAACGCCCGCTCTCGCTGGTTCGAAGCTCAGATTTCGGCGGCTTTCGCGGGGAGGGGCCTGGTGATGGCTCAGTTGTCGGGGGCAACACCTGGTCGGGCAGCGGCTGCTGCTCCGTTTCCGGTGTAGCCTCCGGCTCGGGTTCCAGATCCGAAGCCACCTGCGGCGAAGTGCCGTTAATGAAAAGTTCAATACGCTTGTCGGGATCGTCCGCGGCAGCCGGTCCGCCCGTCTTTGGATTGATGGCGACCTGCTCGATGCCTGCGGGCATTTGCCAGTCGCCCTGCCACTCCGGATGTTCTCCTAACGCCACTTCCATGAAATCGGTCCAGATTGGCAGCGCCGAGTCTGCTCCGGTTAGACCAAGTTGTGAGCCGTCATCAAATCCTACCCACACCACGCAAACGAGATTCGGCGTGTAACCGGCAAACCAGCCATCGCGAGAAGTTCCTGTCTTGCCGGCTACGTTGGCTTTAAAGCCGCGCGCTCTCACTTTCGCAGCGGTGCCTCGATTGATAACGTCCTTCATGAACGAAGTCATCACGTAGGCAACGTCGGGGCGAAGCATCTCGCTCTTCTGCGGCGTCGGCGCGGCGATGGTCACTCCGCTTCCCGTAGTAATGCGGTTGATGGCAATCGGCGTAGTCCGTGTTCCCAGGGTTGCAAAGCCTGTGTAGGCCGAGGCCAGTTGCAAAGGAGTTGCCTCGCTGGTGCCGAGGGCCATCGCGGGATAGGCGCGTTGCGGTTTTGGCAAACCAGCCTTTGCGGCCAGGTTCATCACACGGCCAATCGTGACCTCCATCGCCACGTCCACCGTAACAACGTTCAAACTGTGGACCAGCCCATCGCGCAAAGTCACTGGAGCGCGGCTGTAAGTATCGCCAAAGTTGCCCGGCGAGTATTCCTGGTTGTCGTATGAAAAAGTCTTCGGCTCATCAATGTACGTCGTCGCCGGCGTGATGACGCGCGGAACAGGATCGTATGCCGTGTTAAGTGCGGTCGCGTAAACGAAAGGCTTGAACACAGAACCAGGCTGGCGCAGTGCATCGGATGCGCGATTGAGTTGACTCTTCCCGTAGTCCCGCCCGCCAACCATCGCCACTATCTCGCCGGTCCTGGCGTTCATTGCCACCAGCGCGGCCTGGAGCGTGCCGGGTTCAAAACGCTTCGCTTCAACTTTGTCGAGGGCGGCAAGCTGTTTCGAAACGGCCGCGTACGCTGCTCGTTGCAAATCAAGGTCGATCGTGGTG
>JBGPYG010000193.1:0-7258 GCA_041493085.1 Pyrinomonadaceae bacterium
ACCGTTTTGATCCAGGGCGAGTCTGGTACCGGCAAGGAGCTTTTGGCCAACCTCATCCACTACAACTCCGGGCGCGAGGATCAGCCTTACGTGAAGTTAAACTGCGGCGCAATTCCCGAAACACTGCTCGAGTCGGAACTGTTTGGTCACGAGAAGGGTGCGTTTACAGATGCGCGCGCGCGGCGAATGGGAAGATTCGAAGAGGCAAACGGCGGCACGTTGTTTCTTGACGAAGTTGGCGAGATGAGTTTGTCAGCCCAGGTGCGCCTGTTGCGCGTTTTGCAGGACGGCGAGTTTACGCGCGTCGGCGGAAACGAAGTGCTGAAGGCAGACGTGCGCGTGATCGCGGCGTCAAACGTAGACTTGGAACAGGCCACCGAGGCGGGAACGTTTCGTCGCGATCTTTTTTATCGTCTCTCAGTGTTTCCTATAGGCCTGCCGGCGCTGCGCGAACGTCCCCAGGACATTCATCCGCTAGTTATTCACTTCCTCGAACACTATAAACAGAAGACGGGGAGGTTTATCTCCGGCATTTCGAAGGATGCGTTGCAGGCGTTGATCACTTACGAGTGGCCGGGCAATGTGCGCGAGTTGGAAAACGCGATCGAGCGAGCGGTTATCATTGCTTCGGGCCGGCAGATTGAACTGGAAGACTTACCGGAGAGCATTAGCAAGGTCGCTCTACAGGAACAAGACCGCATCAAGGTCGAACGCGCCCGGGCCGCCAGCGAAGGACGCACGACTACATTTGAGGTTACGGTGCCCTCATCGATGGACGAAATAGAGCGCCAGGCAATCGAAGCAACGCTCGATTACACCAGGGGCGACAAAACTCACGCCGCCCGCGCCTTGGGGATAGGCCGCAAGACCCTCTACCGCAAACTAGACCAGTACAATGGTAAAGGGTCAAGCGGTGAAGCGAGCGAGAAGTAGACTCTCTACTTCCCCGTCCTCAGTTCGGCGGCTGAGTTTCCCCAGCCGCCGAATAGCTTGAAAAGGGGGAAAGCCCACCCCACGCTGTCCGACCTTAGCGAATCGGATCAAACCGAATGCGAAAGTCTTTCACATTGCCCCAGTAGGGGATGTAGTTGCAATCGGTTGGCGTTAAGACCCAGGAGAGAATCGCCCTTGCTTTTCGGGTCGGCCCACTGGTGACCGTGGTGGTGGCGTTGCCGGTATTACTCGTGCGAACTCCTCCAAGCGGGTTGAAGTCGCGATATACGGCGTACTGCCAAGTGGGTTGCGCGCCGTTCGACTCATCGTGCATCTGAAGGTTTCCCATCCCGACGGGCTCTAGCCCAGAACCCCTCAGATCGACGCAGAAATAAACGTACTCCGTCGACCCAGGAGAGCCAATTGGCCCGGCGTATCCGCCAACCTGCTTGATTTCGATCATGCACTCGAGTCTCGTTTCCTGCGGATAGAACCCGCACGCCTTAGCCTCTTCAAACAAGACGTGGAAGTTAAAAGGCTGAACGCTGTGGTTATTTTCAGGCGACTTGGCCTTCAACTCTTGCATCAGCTTCTCCGCGCCGGTGGTATCGCCCTTTTCTATATAGCTGGCCACCTTAGCGCGCTCGGCCTCCTTTTCACCTGACTGCTTTTGGGCGTGACTCACGCTATCGTTAGCGAATAGGACACACATAGCCACGAGTATGCCCGCCAGGAAGCTGGTAGTAAGTTTTCTCATAGATCATTCTCCTTTTGTGAGAGTGGGGTTGTTGGTTTTGTCAACACTCATCGGTGAGCGAGTTGAGACATGGGGTGAGGAGATCGGCCAGGCTTTCTAAGATGTGTGCCTTGCTGTAACTGACACTACATGTTCAATGTGTTCGTAAGTAGCAACTACTATGCCCGCTACAACATGGCGCGGAATCGGGCACAAAGAGGGCACCGGCATGTCCCGGTTGTTCATGACTCCACAGCGTCGAGTCTAGAATTGAGGACTTTAGTGGAGCACTTCGGATAGTGATTGGTGCACTTTGGATAGTGATGCCGGTAGGGTAAGACGACGGTGGGCGTGGGGAAGTGATGTGAGCCGCTAAGGGAGGGCGGGCAAACTGAGTAATCCGTCTGCGAACCATGGATGATACCGGGTCAGTCTCGAGGCTATTGTTCGACAAACTTCAGTTTGTGGCCTGAAACGACAAGCTAAGCTTATCGGACATCAAACTGCACCAGCACCCAATCTAATATTCCGACACCAAGCCGACACCGGATGGCCCATCTTCTTGCGTCGCTTCGCAAGCTTTTGTTATAGTCGATGTCTGACAACCAACATTTAGCACTAACCTGCAAAGCTCGGAGGCTTTGCTTTTGAGGAAAGGAATTCTTTAATGGGAAACGACAACGATAACATCTCCACTCGTCTCACTTATCTTCTAATCGGCGGCGGCATTGGGGCCGTTATTGCCCTGCTTTTTGCGCCGAAGTCAGGCCAGGAGCTTAGGGGCGACCTCGCTGACGCCACGCGCAAAGGCATTGATAAGTCGCGCGAGGCGGCACAGCAGCTTGGCGATCGCGCCGGCGAGTATTACGAATCCACTCGCGAACGCGCCGGTGAACTCTACACGCAAGCGGCGACCAAGGCTTCCGATATCTATTCGCAGGCCTCTGAAAAAGTCGGTGAGGTAGCGCAGACGGCTCGCGATACCGCGAAGAGCAAGACTGCCACCGTAGCGGCGGCGATTGATGCCGGCAAAAAGGCGTATCAGGAAGAGAAACGCAAGACGGAACTGTCCGGCAGGATTGAGGCCGCTCCTCAATACACCGAAAAGTCAAACTAGAACATTGCCGAATGCCGATTTGCCAATTGCCGGTTTTCGAGGTTGAAACAATCGGCAATTGGAAATTGGCAATCGAAAATAATCCATGACGCTCCTGGCGCTACAAATAAACCCTAACGATCCGATGTTCTGGGTGATGGTAGTCATCGCTCTGTCTTTCATCATCATTGCGGTGGCGATGGTAGCCATTGCGGTCTTCGTCAACCGTGCCGTGAAATCCGTAAATCGTCTGGAACAAAAACTCGAGCCCTTAATCGAAAGGATGACGGTCATCAGCGAGCAAGGGAAACAGATCGCGGTCCAGGGAAAACTGATTGCCGAACAGTTTAGTGCGGTGTCCGGCCATCTCTCGACGGCCACCATGAACCTTTCGGAATCGCTGGCGATAATCAAAGATGAGGTTGGCGAGCTGAAGGACATGGTGAGTGAGACAGCGCACGACGCGCGCGATAAAGTCGAACTGGTTAACAGGACGATTGACCGCACGCACGACCAGGTTGTTACCACAACCGATTTCATTCAAAAGAAAGTAATCGAGCCGGCGCGCGAGCTAGCCGCGATTATGGCGGGCTTCCGCCGTGGGCTCGAAGTTCTCGTAGCTCCCATGCCGAAGCCCATTAATCAAACTTACGGAGAGGATGAGATGTTTATCGGTTGACCTCTGGCGCCATTCACGGCTTGAAGAACTCGAACCATCGCATCCTCCCCAGGATCTGGTTCGGGTTTTTAGTTTTCTCTGGCTCTGCTCTGTGTTTCCTTTGTGCCCTCTGAGTCTCTGTGGTGAGTGGTTCTCGGCGATTGTTCACCACTGAGGCACTTAGCACACAGAGGTTGCACAGAGGGGATACCGGAACGAGGATCGTCTATCGTTTCACGCATTTTTGGCAGCCAAACAAGTCTGCTGTTAGTATTGTTGATTCTTAAAACTGGAAACTATGTCTACTGAAACTCCACTCGAACTGAAAAAGACCATTAACCTGCCGAAGACGGGATTCTCTCAGAAGGCGAATCTGGCGCAGAGCGAGCCCGTGCGTCTCAAGAAATGGACGGAGATGCGCCTTTACGACTTGATTCGCGAGGCGCGCGCGGGGGCGGAGAAATTCATACTTCACGATGGCCCGCCTTACGCTAATGCCGACATCCATCTCGGCACCGCGATGAACAAGATTCTCAAAGACTTCGTCGTGAAATCGCGCAACATGCTGGGCTTCGACGCGCCCTATGTGCCCGGCTACGATTGTCATGGACTGCCGATTGAGTTGTACGTCGACCGCAAGCTGGGCGCCAAGAAAGCAAACATGCCGGCCGTCGCTATCCGGCGCGCCTGTCGTGAGCACGCGTCTCAAGCTTTGAAACGACAGACGCGCGACTTCCAGCGACTGGGCATTCTCGGTGAGTGGGACAATCCTTACCTGACGATGTCGAATCACTACGAAGCGGAAACAGCGCGGCTGTTTGCTCGCTTCGTTGAGCGCGGTTACGTTTACAAAGGCGCCCGCCCGGTCTATTGGTGCATCCAGGATCAAACTGCACTGGCCGAGGCTGAGGTTGAATATCACCAGCACACGACTCCTTCAGTTTATGTAAAGTTTCCGCTGAAGAGCGATCCGGCGCAGATTGATCCGGCGCTCGCGGGCAAGAAAGTTTTCGTTCTCATCTGGACGACTACGCCCTGGACCTTGCCGGCGAACCTTGGCGTAACGGTCCATCCGGAGTTTGAGTACTCGGCCTTTGAACACGGCGCCGAAGTTTACATCGTTGCCTCTGAATTGCTTGAAGCCGTTGCCGGGAAGTGCGATCTGGGCGAACGCGACGCAGATGGCAATCGATCCAAACCGAAAGTGCTAGCTCGCTTCCCTGGCGCGAAGCTGGATCGCCTCGAATGTCGCCATCCCTGGATCGATCGTCCGTCGCTGTTGATGGTTGGCGAGCACGTGACTCTTGGCGGCGAAGCAGATGCCGAAACCGAACTCGATGTGAGCGAAGCTCGTGATAAGAAGGCGACGAGCAAAGCGGGAACTGGCGCAGTGCACACGGCGCCGGGTCATGGCCACGACGACTTTGTCATCGGCAAGCGTTATGGCCTGGAGATCTATTGTCCCGTGGATAACTCTGGCCACTTCACGTCCGAGGTGGAGCACTTCGCCGGCATGAGTGTGTTTGAAGCCAATCCGAAGATAGTTGACTTCATGAGTGAGCGCGGCGTGTTGCTGTTCACGGAAAACTACGACCATCGTTATCCGCATTGTTGGCGCTGTAAGAACCCGGTGATCTTCCGTGCTACTCCGCAGTGGTTCATCTCGATGGATCGCGAGGTTGGGGCAACGGTTGAAAAGGATGAAGACGGCCGCGACCGCAGCAACTTCACGGAAAACTTTTCTGAATCCGAATCATCTTTGCGAAAAGCGGCGCTGCGCGAGATCGAGCGCGTCCAGTGGTTGCCGGCCTGGGGCAAGGTGCGAATGGCCAACATGCTCAAGAGCCGGCCTGACTGGTGCGTTTCGCGCCAGAGGGTTTGGGGAGTTTCAATTCCCGTTTTTTACTGCGCGAAGTGTAACGAAGCCGTTGCCGAGCCTGCGATCATCCGGCACGTTGCCGACGTCTTTGAACGAGAATCGTCAGACGCGTGGTACACGCGCGAAGCGCGCGAGCTATTGCCCGACGGTTACATCTGTAAAAAATGTGGCGCCGCGGAATGGACGAAAGAGACTGACATCCTGGACGTCTGGTTTGATAGCGGGGCGTCTTCAATCGCGGTGTTAGAACACCGCAAAGATTTGCGTTGGCCGGCGGACGTCTACCTCGAGGGCGGCGATCAATTTCGTGGTTGGTTTAATTCTTCGCTGATGGTCGGTATCGCGGCCCATGATCGGGCGCCCTACAAAACTGTCATCACGCACGGGTGGACCGTTGATGCTCAGGGTAAGGAGATGCACAAATCCGGCGGCAACGCGGTGCCGCCGGACGAAGTCATCAAGGAATCGGGTGCCGACATCCTGCGGCTGTGGTGTGCGTCGTCAAACTACTTCGACGACATGCGGTCTTCTAAAGAAATCCTGGACCGCGTTTCGGATGGTTATCGCAAACTGCGCAACACTGCGCGCTTCGCGCTCGGCAACCTGCACGGGTTTGATCCAGCTCGCGACGGTGTTCCCGCAGCGGAGTTGTTGGAGATTGACCGCTGGGCGCTGGCCAAGCTTGGCAGGGTGGTTCGGACAGTTCGTGAAGCTTATGAAGCTTACGAATTTCACACGGTCTATCACACGCTTTACAACTTCTGTACCGTCACGCTGTCGGCGCGCTACTTCGACATTTTGAAGGATCGGCTCTATACCTTCTCACCACGCAACCCCGCGCGGCGTTCCGCGCAGACGGCGCTTTACCGCATCACTGACGCCCTGGCACGAATGCTCGCGCCGCTGCTTGTTTTTACTGCCGACGAGATATGGGAAAACCTGCCGCCCGATGACACGCGCCCTGCCGTCGTTCACCTCGCTTTGCTACCAGAAGCAAGCGGCGGCGGTGATGACAGCTTGCTTGAAAACTGGGAAAAGCTGTTTGAGATTCGCGACGACGTTTTGCAATCTCTGGAAGAAGCTCGAGTTGCGAAGCAGATCGGCAGCTCGCTCGAGGCGCGGCTGGAGATATCCGCGGCGAGTGACAGCTACGACCTGCTGGCTCGTTATCGTGACGAACTCCGCTACATCTTCATAGTTTCACAAGTGGACGTTGTGCGTTCGGAAGAAGGCGCTTCGGGAGTTGTAGTTAAAGTTCTTCCGGCGGCAGGTAAGAAGTGCGAGCGCTGCTGGAACTATTCAGCACGTGTCGGCGAATCGGCTCGTTACCCTGACGTTTGCGAGCGTTGCGTAACGGCGCTTGAGGAGATCGAGCTGGAGAACTCTTAGCTGAAGCGCAGGCATGCTGCCTGCAATCGAATGAACGAAATCCAACTCAGAGAAAAGCCGGCATTACGACTTGGTTGGCGCGCGGGCTACTTGCTTGCCAGCTTCGGCATCTACATGGTCGACCAGTCGAGTAAGGCGTGGGCGGTCCGCGCGCTTAGGTTCGGTAATGAGCGAACAATTATTCGCAGAGTCCTCGATTTCGTTTATACGGAAAATCGCGGAATCGCTTTCGGTCAGTTGCAGGAGAGTGGGGCGGTCGGACGCTGGTTCTTCGTAGTGCTGGCAATCGCCGCCGCGATAGCCGTGCTTTATTATTTTTTGCGCACGCCGCGAAACGACGATCGCGTTCTGGGAGCGTGCGCGCTTTTGCTGGCAGGGATCGCCGGTAATCTAACCGATCGCGTCCGGCTGGGCTACGTCATCGATTTCATTGTTCTGCACGCCGGCTCCTGGCATTGGCCAACTTTCAACGTCGCAGACGCAAGCATCTCGATCGGCGCGCTGCTGCTCGCCTATGATCTGGTTTTTGAACGAAAGAAGGAAAAAGAGTTAGCCGTTTAGAGGCGG
>JBGPYG010000346.1:0-4505 GCA_041493085.1 Pyrinomonadaceae bacterium
ATGGGAAACGCTTCCCGCTCTATTTTCGGGCGTTTGGCGAATACAAAAGCCCCGCCTACATCTACGCGCTGGCGGCGCTTTTCCGGATCACCGGGCCGAGCCCCTTCGTTGCGCGGCTTCTGAGCGCGGTCCTCGGTTTGTCAGCCGCTCTGCTGCTCGGATTGCTCGCTTTTCGGATAACGCGGCGGCGTATTACCGGACTCATCGTCTTCATCGCCGCGGGGCTCACGCCCTGGCTGTTTGAGATCAGTCGTCTGGTCTTCGAGGTGGCCCTGCTCCCGGCGTTGCTGGCGCTCTTCCTACTCGTTCTGCACCACGCTTCGCAACGTGACGAATGGTCATGGCGCATCGCCGCGGTTCTCGGCGCGCTGCTGGGCTTAATTGTTTACTCTTACTCGGCCGGGCGCCTGCTCGCTCCGCTGTTCGCGCTTGGCCTGGTTTTCTTCATGACGCGACGGCACTGGCGTGGCATAGTTCTGACGTGGTTCATCTTCGTTACGACACTTGTGCCGCTCGCAGTTTTCAGTCTGCACAACCCCGGCGCGCTCGGCGAGCGATTCAAGTATGTCAGCTACGTCAAGCCGGAAGACTCGCGCAGCGACATTGTCTTACGCTTCATGAAGAACTACGTGCGCGACTTCAGCCCGCGCAGTTGGCTCATTACGGGCGACCCCGAGCCGCGTCATCATTTGCCGGGCATGGGCAGCCTGCTGGTAGGCGTCGTTATCCTAGCTATCCTGGGTGTCGTCGTGGTTCTGCTACGACACCGCCGCGAAGCGTGGTGGCGCTTCGTTCTTTATGGGCTCGCGGTCTCGGCCATTCCGGCATCGCTGACGCTCGATCATTTCCACACGTTGCGGCTGATAGCGATGCCGGTTTTTCTACTCGTGCTTACAATGCCGGCCATCGAGTTTCTCTATGTTAATGCCAGGGCGGAGAGTCCCGCGGAGAACAGAGCACGCCGAGGCGCAAGGCGATCGCTGCTCGCGGTGTTGGTCTTGTTGACGGTTGTGCAGGGGGCGATTTTTCAATGGCAGTTTCACACGGCGTCGCCGCGTGTGGACGCTTTTGATAGTTATTATCCGCAAGTTCTCGACGCGGCCCTGGCACGGCCCGAGCGACCCATTTACCTGCTCGACAAAACTCCCGCGGCTTATATGTACGCGTTCTGGTATGCAACGCTCCGCGGCCTGGACCTGAATAATTTTCACCGCACTACGCAAAACACGCCTCCCCCACCCGGCGCGGTTGTCATCAGCCACGAGTTGCCCTGCACAAATTGCGAAATGATTTTTGAGCGCGGACAGTTCAGGGTCTACGTACAGAAGTGAATTGACTTTTGGTGTGGAGACCTATATAAGGTCATCAGTTGATAATTAGACCTTATTGATCGTTCTCACTGCTGTAACTCAATGCAGCGTCAGAACCTCCTCGTCCCACTTGCTAGTCTGGAGGTAAACTAGATGCTCCCTAAACTGCTAGCCGCCGTTGCCTGCGTCATATTACTGATTGGATTGGGTGCCACAGGCCTCCTCCACAATAGTAGGCAGAAAAACGATACTCTGAAGTGGGCGGACAAAAACTCACTCAAGGAAATAGCACGCCGTAGTAAAGAGGAAGGAAGAGTAAAAGTCACCGTCCCTGGGCCGTTTATTGAGGACCCTGGCATGAACATGAAGGTTGATGAGGCATTGCGAGATTATAGTGTCGTGGTTGCAGAGGTGATAGCAAGTAAGAGCTACGCTTTTAACTCCGATGGTATCCGGACTTGGTACAAATTTAGAATCACAGACGCGCTCTCAGAAAGGAATATGGAATATTGTCCTACTTGCCCTGAGATACCTGAAGCGCCTCAAGACCTCTCCCCCATTAATTCCGATGAATTTTTACTTGCTACTGGTGGTGGGACGGTAAACATCGATGGGGTTGAGGTGACCGTTAATGATCGCTCATTACCGGCATTTGAAAGTGGCAAGAAATATGTACTTGTTATTTCAATGACATCCTCAAGAGTGGCACTCTTAGGCGCCGGTCCGTCTGGAGTTTTCCGAGTAGCTGATGATGAAAAGCTTGAGGCCATAAATAAACTCAATTATCCCATGCAAGCTGAGATAAGCCAGCGCTTTGCTGGAAAGCTCTCTGAGCTTAAATCTCACGTGAAGCGTTAATTCACTCAAACTCACTAAGGACACAAAATGGCATTGCATCTCACTTCCCTTACCTGGGCAAGACTATTTTCTCTATTTGTCATTCTGTTTGTCTGTGCGGTAGTAGCGTGGCCCGATTGTCCCGATTGTTTTTTCAATATGACTCCTATGAGTGGACATGGTGCAGCCCCAGATGGTTCCGGGCGTCGTAAGATTGATATTCAAATTGATAGTAGTTGGGGTACGCCAACAAATGCAGCGATATGGAACGGTGCACAAGATGCTAGTAGCGAGTGGAATAATGCTAGAGACGCACAAGGAAATTCCACAGGATATTATCTTGGCGTCAACCAAGGCACGTCAACTCCCGACATTGTTATCCGTCAAGGCACTCCTTCCCGCGCCGGCGCGTGCGCCGAAACAACTGGAGGTCCGCCATACACAGTGACTCTGCCTGCGAGCACTGCAAATCTTAGTGCCGCAGAGATTCGCGCTCATATTTCTCACGAAATAGGGCATCCGCTGGGACTTGACGATGCGAGTTCGTTGTTTTGCGACAGTATAATGAATGAGGCTGACGCGGGTTGTCACAGCTCATCAAACGACGTTAACACTAATGATGTCGCTGCTGTTAACCGAAATTTTGGGCCAAACCGTGCCACCGAATGCCAGGCCGATGCTACTGGTCCCCATCCACAGGCAACTGCGAGCCCAACTCCTCCAGCCTTCGAGTGTGACCCAATCGCTAGACAGGAATGCTATTACATATGGACTTGGAGCTGGGATGAAAATACTTGCACCTGTTTCTGTGACGCAGCCTACGGGTGCTTTACGCCCATTCTAATTGACGTCGCCGGTGATGGATTTGAAATGACAGACGCCGGGCATGGCGTGGACTTTGATATGGCAGGAAACGGCGTAGCTGCAAGAATGTCATGGACGGCGACAGGAGCTGATGACGCATGGTTGGTCCTAGACCGTAATGGAAACGGAAGCGTGGACAACGGCACTGAACTCTTTGGTAACGCAACGCCACAACCAACCCCTGCTGCTGGCATAAATAATAATGGCTTTAATGCTCTGGCTGAATACGACAAACCGGAGAACGGTGGCAATAGTGATGGGGTCATAAATAAGAGCGACAGTATTTTCTCCTCATTAAGACTGTGGCAGGATCTAAATCACAATGGTATTTCCGAACCTACGGAACTCCACAGGCTTCACGACCTTGGTCTCAAGACGTTGGATTTAGATTATAGACAATCTAAACGGGTGGACCAGTTTGGCAATCGATTTCGCTACCGCGCAAAGGTCAAAGACACTCACGACGCACAATTAGGTCGTTGGGCTTGGGATGTGTTTTTGGTAACCGCTCACTAAGAAGACCCGGCAACCAAAGTCGTCAGGTGGTTCGCTACGAAAGCAGAGAGTGGTCCACAGCAATAGCAAGTCTCTTGAGTTTCTAACACTCATCACTCTTACTCACTTATCACTCATTTGCTGATTGCTGACCGCTGGTTGCTGAAGGCTAATTCACTTTGCCTCGCAACCCAGGCAAATCGCGAAATGAAGCACGCAGGCTGCAAAATAGATTGAAACGAATCACCAGCCAGAGTGCAATCAGGCCGTCCTTGAAAACGATCTTCTTACCTTCCTCGTAGGTGCGACCGTAGTAGCTGATCGGCACTTCATAAATCGCCACCTTCAACTTCGCGATTTTAGCCGCGACCTCGACTTCAAACCCGAAGCCGCTCGAAACGATCACCATGTTGCGAATGATCTCGCCGCGAAAAGCCTTGTAACCAGTTTCGACGTCAGTCATGTTCAGGTTGGTCAGAGCGTTGGAAAGATAGGTCAGCAACTTGTTGGCGATGTAGTGATAGAAATAGAGCACGCGCGCCGCCCGGCGCACCAGGAACCGCGAGCCGAAGACGACGTCGGCATGACCCTCGAGAATCGGGCGGATAACGCCGTAAATATCCCCCGGATCGTATTCGAGATCGGCGTCCTGGACGATAACTATCTGTCCGGTAGTAAGCGCGAAACCGTTTCTCAACGCAGCGGTCTTGCCGGCGTTGCGCTCGTGACGAATCAGGCGCACTTGCGGGTGCAGCTCGGCGAGCTGCCGCGCCACTGCTCCAGTTCCGTCGCTCGAGCAGTCGTCCACGATTATGACTTCGAGCAGGCAGGGCACGCCCAGCAACTTGCGCACTACCTCGCCCAGTGTCGCCTCCTCATTGTAGACAGGCACCACTACCGAGAGGCAGGCTGGGTATTGCTCACTGCCCGTCAACTCCTGGTTGTTTGCTTCGGCGTAATTCATTCCAGATTCATTAGTCTTCAGTCTTCAGTCTTCAG
>JBGPYG010000360.1:0-4289 GCA_041493085.1 Pyrinomonadaceae bacterium
AACGAAGGCGAGGTCTTTCGCCAACCGGACCTCGCCGCCACGTTTGCCCGGTTACAAAGGTCCGGCCCCGACGAATTTTATGAGGGCCAGACTGCGAAGTTGATCGTCAACGACGTTAAGCGCCATAACGGCCTGATGACGCCGGCAGATCTGCGCGGCTACGTTGCGAAAGAACGTCAGCCGCTCCGGGGCAACTATCGAGGCTATGAGGTTATCTCCATGCCGCCACCTTCGTCGGGCGGCGCTGTGCTGATTGAGATGCTCAACATTCTTGAGGGATACGATTTAGGGAAACTGGAATCTGCCTCCTCCGAACGTTATCACCTGATGACGGAAGCGATGCGGCGGGCGTTTGCGGATCGCGCCGAGTTTATGGCCGACTCGGATTTCGTGAAGGTACCGGTCGCCGGATTGATCGATAAGTCTTACGCCGCGAAACTTCGCGGCACGATCAACCGGGAAAGGGCTTCGACGAGTGTCGAGATTAGCGCCGGACAACCGGCGGGCTATGAATCCGAAGAGACCACCCACTTCACCGTAGTGGACGCCGAAGGAAACGCAGTGGCGAATACCTATACGTTGAACAACTCGTACGGCTCCGCGGCGGTGGCGAAAGGCACGGGAATAATTCTGAACGACGAGATGGACGACTTCGCCGCCAAGCCCGGCACGCCAAACATGTATGGCCTAATCCAGGGCGAGCGCAACGCCGTTGCGCCGCGCAAGCGACCGTTATCAGCAATGACGCCGACATTCGTCCTGCGCAAGGATGGCAGCCTGTGGTTCACGGTTGGCAGTCCCGGCGGGCCAACAATCATCAATACCGCGCTCTGCGTCATTACCAACGTCGTGGACTACGGCATGAATATTCAGCAGGCAATCGACTTCCCGCGAATTCATCATCAGTGGCTGCCGGATGAGTTAATCTTTGAGCCTTATGGTCTGTCAGGCGACACGCAGAAGGCTCTTGCTTCGCTCGGCCATAAGCTGGCAATGCCACGCTACCTTGGCGACGCAGAAGGGATCATGATTGAAGAAAAGACTGGCGTGCGTCTGGGCGCTACTGATCCGCGCCGCAGCGATGGATTGGCGGTTGGTTACTAATTGAAGGAGTAGCTATTGACTAGTTAAAGCAACTTCAGACAGAATCTCGGATGGTTACGCAATCATCATACGGATCGAGGTTACTTGCCCCAATGACCCCTGATCAAACGCTATCTAAGCAAACGCCTAAGGAACATCCTTATCGCGTCTACAAGCGCGAGCAGGAAATTATCTCGCGGCGAAAGATCTATCGTACCACCGCGTTTTATTCCTCTTATTCAATAATTCTGCTGGTGCTGGCTATTCGCTCACATCACTTTCTCAGGGCCATTGCGTTTATCCCCTTCGGCATAGTGTTTTGGATGTTAACCGAATACTTTTCTCATCGCTTTGTCCTGCACCGGCATTGGAAAGTATCAAAGAGGCGGTACAAAAGATTCTGGACGCGCGTCGCGAACAAGTATCTCGACCCGACGCATTTCGGCCATCACGAAAAACCCTTTGACGGCGAACACATGAGCGGCCGCGTGCGCGATCTGCTGCCGCTCTTCTTTATCGGAGTGTCGCTGAGTATTCTTCTTTTTCCACCCTTCACTGCTTCGATTATCGTGGCCTTCGCTTTCCAATCCTATATCGCCGAAGAGTGGATCCACCACGCCACACACTTCTACAATTTTCGCGATCCCTATTTCCGTTACATGAAGAAACATCACCTCTATCATCACACGTCTCAGGGTATGACCAGAGGCTTCGGCACCAGCAGCGGGATACTGGACTTTATTTTCATGACTCGCTACCCCAGCAACGTACGCCGGCGACTCTACGGTGGCAGGAAACCGTTTGCGACAAATCAAAGCGAACAGCCGTCAATCAAACAGGCCAAACAAGCCCAAGCAAGCTTAAGGTAAACGCATGACACGGCCAGGCTACGCCCTTGTCACCGGCGCTTCGCGCGGCCTGGGTCGATGCTTCGCGCGCACTCTCGCGGCGCGCAAACAAAACCTCGTGCTGGTCGCGCGTTCCGGAGAAAAGCTGGAAGCGCTGGCGTGCGAGCTCAGAACGGCTCACGGAATTCAGGTCGAAAACATTCCCTTTGACCTCGCGCAGACCGGCGCGGGGCAGCACCTGGCAGATGAACTAACACGCCGTGGGCTGCAGATTGATCTCCTCGTAAACAATGCCGGCTTCGGCGATCAGGGAAGATTCCTTCAACTTTCGCTTGAGCGACAGTTGCAAGGGATCAACTTGCAGAACACCACCGTCGTCGAACTCACGCATCGGCTGCTGCCGGCGATGATTGAGCAAAAGCAGGGCGGGATCATAACGATCTCTTCCATGGCTGGATTTCAGCCAATCCCCTTTGCCTCGGTTTACTCAGCCACGAAGGCTTTTCTGACAACCTTCTCGCTGGCGCTGGAAGCCGAAGTGACGCGCTTTGGCGTGCGCGTGGTAACCGTGTGTCCGGGGCGGCTTCGGGTTGCCCCGGAAGATGCCGAGAATATCAGCGACCGAAAGAAGTTTCCCGGTGGCGAACAAACCCACGAGGATGTAGTGAGTGAATCGTTGCGGGCTTTCGACCGCGGTGGCGGGCTTGTAGTTCCAGGTGCGATTAACAAATTTGCCGCGTTCGCGGAGCGCTTCATTCCGCGCAGCAAAGTGGCGCGATTAATCAAAAAGATATCGAAACCACCGAATTAACCAGGGACGGTTGGTAGTGGGTTCGTCTGAACGTGGGTGTGTCTTTGCGTGCAAGGGTGCACCTTAATCAGAACCGGGAGCGGTAGCGACCGGGTCCTGGATTCAACCTGGCAAATGAAGCTAGGACCACCATTCGAAAGGACGAGCGAAACCCAAACTCGAGTGCTTGCACCCGGTCGCTACCGCTCCCGGTTCTGATGCATTGAGTGAGTGAAAAGGAACAGCCCTTATCAAACTAGACCACTATCGGACCGTTCACACAATACCTCGCTCGCGCTGTTATACTCTCGCTCGCAACTGCTCTTCATGAACATGTCCATGGGCACTCTGCTTGCCAACCACATCGCCAGTCAGGAAGACAAACTTCTCGCTTGCATTCACTGCGGGCTGTGTCTTGAGGCTTGTCCTACCTACGTCGTCACCGGCGATGAAAACGACGGACCGCGCGGCCGCCTTTATCTGATGCGCGCCGTCGGTGAGGGCCGGCTCCCAAGCGACTCGACAGCTTTTGAACGGCATATTGATCGGTGCCTCGGCTGCCGGGCTTGCGAGCAGGTGTGTCCTGCCGGAGTTGAGTATGGACAACTTTTGGAAGCCGCGCGCGGAGAATTGTTTGAGTCCGGCGCCAAGCGAGGTTTCAGTTATGGCCTATTGCGTCTGGTACTCAAGCATGTCTGGCTGCATCCGGCGCGCTTGAGGTTTGCTTTCGCCACGGCCCGTGTCTTTCGCGATAGCGGGTTGGCGCGAGCGCTGCGGAAATCCGGCGTTGCGCGCCTGTTCTCGAAGCGATTTGAATTCGCGTTGGCTTTGCTCGAAAGCTCCGCGAATTCGGTCAGACCCGGTAATCGAACACATGAGCAGCGGCGGGTTCAAAGGTCCAGACCTGCCAACCCGCCAACCAACAACACAATGCTCTTTACCGGTTGCGTGGGCGCTGGACTCTTCTCGCGGGTGAATGAGGCGACGGCGCGCGTGCTCGAAGCCAACGGTTTTGCTGGGCAAACTCCGCCGCAACAGGTTTGCTGCGGAGCTTTGCATGCGCACGCAGGCGATCTTGAGGGGGCGCGCACACTCGCCCGCAAAAACATCGCAGCGTTCAGCGCGGATGAAACCGCTCAAAGTGCACCTGTGATAACTAACGCTGGCGGTTGTGGCGCGATGCTGGTTTCTTATGGCCATCTGCTGAGCGACGATGAAGTGTTTGCCGAGCGGGCACGCAAATTCAGCGCGCGCGTTCGTGACGTCAGTCAACAATTGGAAACTGGCGAAATAAAGAACGGCTCAGGCGGAATAGAACAGGTTGTAACTTACGACTCCTCGTGTCACCTGCTGTATGGTCAACATGCCGGTGAAGCTCCCCTCAAGATTGTGAATGCAATTCCGGATTTGCAATTCGAGCGGCTCGAGGGTTCTGAAAGATGCTGTGGCGGCGCGGGGATCTACAATCTCCTTGAACCAGACTTGTCTTCGCGCGTGTTGGAAGAGAAGCTGGCAAACATTCAAGCGACGGGAGCGAAAATTCTATCGACAGGCAATCCCGGCTGCCA
>JBGPYG010000277.1:0-5744 GCA_041493085.1 Pyrinomonadaceae bacterium
GATACCACCCGCACTGTGGTTGGCGGCACGGTCACTACACACGAAGTTGAATCGCTTCCGGTCAACTCGCGATCGCCGCTGGATCTGATTTTCACTTTGCCGGGCGTCTCCGAAGAAGCACTCTCCACGCGTGACCTCGCCGAAGACCGCAACACGTCCGTCCCCAACACTCCGGAAGAAGCCGGGACCTTCTCGCTTGCGGGCGGCCCGGCTTATTCCAACAACATCACCATTGACGGTCTCGACAACAACGACGATCGCGCCGCGCGTGAACGTTTCCAGCCTTCGATTGAAGCAGTTGAGGAAGTTCAGATCATCACCAACCAGTTTTCGGCGGAGTATGGTCGCGCTTCCGGCGGGCGCATCAACGTCCGCACGCGCGGCGGTTCGAATAAGTATCGCGGTCGCGCATTCTATTTCTTCCGAGACGATTGGCTGAACGCCAATACTTTCAATAACAAGCGGATTGGTGTCAGCCGGCTACCTTTGACGGACCACAACCCTGGCTTTACGTTGAGCGGACCGCTTACACTGCCAGAGTTTTTTGGACCGTTTAGCTATGATGGCCACAACCGGACCTTCTTCTTTACGGCTTATGAGTACGACACAATCCTGGATTCGGCGTTGATAAATACTTTCGTGCCGGTGCAACAGAATAGTGCCTTCCCTCTGCCCGCGCCGACTTCGCTCACAAACAAACGTCTGGAGGCACTACCCACAAACTCGCTGAGTTCCCAGGTAGAAATCGCCCCCTTCATTCAGGGCCTGAGCACTCCGCAGCGCAACCACATCTTTACGATGCGGGTCGATCACGAGTTTACCGACGTGCACAACGGATCGTTTCTTTTGCAGCTCGGACGTTTGACTAACCTGCGCCAGTTTGGCGGCGGCGATCGTTTGGCGGAAGCGTTGCAGGCAACCACGCGCGGCACCGATGCAATTTCATATTCCGACAACTATGTGCTCTCGCCGAAGGCCGTCAACCAGGCACGCGCGCAACTTTCCCGACTCACGCCGGCAGTTGAAGCGCGCGGCAGCGGCAACCCGGTGGTGTTAATTGATTACGACTATCCGGCGGCGTTCGTTGGCGACAGCGCGCAGACTGGAACGCTCATCGCCGGCTCGTCAACTACCAACTCCAATTACCGCCGCGAAAGTCGTATCCAGTTTCAGGATATTTTTGCTTACGTAAGCGGGTCCCACTCGCTCAAGTTGGGCGGGGACGTGCAGCGAATCAAATCGACTTTCATTGATCTGTCGGACGCTTCGGGCACTTTCAATTTCGACAGCGCCGGTGATTTTCTGGCCGGTGTTCCCAGCCGCTTTCGGCAAAACTTCCAGACCAGCTCGACTCAGCGAAACACTTACCTGGGATTTTTCGCGCATGACGAAGTGAGTTTGAAACCTAACTTGATGATCAGCTTCGGTTTGCGTTGGGAAGAGGAAACAATTCTGCCCGACCACAACAATTTCGGGCCGCGCTTTGCCGCCGCCTACGATCCTTTCAAGTCAGGCAAGACCGTGATCCGCCTCGGCGCCGGAATTTTTTACAACCGCGCGCTCCTGCGTACGATTGATGATTTCACACTCGGCGCGCAGCAGAAGTTTTTCGACACTAACGATCTTTTTGATCCTACGGGACAGTCGAGCGCTGCCGACTACCAACGGCAATTCATCAGGGACCATATCGTCTTTCCGAACGGCCTTACTCCGGATTCAGCGATCGTTCAACAGTTTGGTGTGCTTAATACCGGCTTCTCCCGCCGGCTGGATCCGACGCTGCGGATTCCGGAAAGCTATCAGGCGAATGTTGGTTTCGAGCGAGAAATAGGAAGTGCGTTTGTTTTCGAAGCCAACTGCACCTGGAACCGTGGTCTGCATCTATGGCGCGAGTTCAACGTCAACGCGCCGCGGCTGCCGGCTGGTTTCAGAAGTTTCAGTGAGTACCTGGCCTCGCGCGACTTTGCAAATTTTCGTAGTTCTCCTTTGGGGACACGCCCAATTTACGGAGCAGCCACCGCGGGCGACCTGGTTCGTTTCGGACTCTTGCCGCTTATCCCCGCCAATCCCAATGCAATCAATCGCATCACGGAATTCGGCGTTCCCATCTCAGTCTTCAATCTCAACAGTTTCACTTCTACAACGGTCGTCGACGTTGCACTTGCAGCCTTGAACAACCTCCGACCCGATCCGACCCGCGCAGAAGTGGAACAGTTGATCTCGGTAGGCAATAGTTTTTATCACGGGATGACGCTCGAGTTGCGACGACGTTTCCGTGCCAGCAAAAACGGTCTGGGCTTCTCGTTTCGCGCGGCCTATACGCTTTCGCACCTCGAGGACGATGGCATCGTTAATACTTCCGACGCGCTGGTGCCCGGAGACTTCGCAGGCGAGCGCTCGCGAAGCTTGCTTGATCGCCGTCATCGATTTGTTTTCTCAGGAACATTCGACACACCGCATTACCTGGGCAAACTACGCTTTTCGCCGATCTGGCGCATCGCGTCGGGCGCTCCATTCAACATTTCCATTGGCGGCGCGGATCGCAACCTCGACGACGTTGGCAATGATCGTCCGATCTTCACCGGCGATCCAAAGCTGTTGCATTGGCGGGAGCGTGGCGCGCCGCTCGATCCGGCCATACTGAATCTGTTTGCGCTGCCGACAATTGGCGGCGCACCGGGAAACTTGCCGCGCAACGCCGGCCATGGGCCGGGACAGTTCTTTCTTGACCTCAATATCACGCGCGAATTTCGCTTGAACGAGCGGATGCGCCTTCGCCCGACGCTGGAGTTTGACAACCTACTCAACAAGACAGTCTTCAGCTTCGGCAGCGAGTTCATAAACTTCAACGCCTTTGCTCCCACCGCGACCGATGTGCAGCGTCAAAACTTCCTCGACACCTTTCTCGTCGCCACGCGCACACTCCGCCCGCGCCAGGTTCGCCTGGGAATCCGCTTCGACTTCTGAGGGGTATGTCAGAACCACCTGCGTTAGCGGGTGGCAGACCTTGGACAACTCCAAACTTTTGGTAGCGGCCCACCCGCTAACGCAGGTGGTTCTGACAATGCCCCCTTCTTCTTGTGCTAAACTTCGCTCGCAGAATGCCGGACCCTTCATCACAATCAGAGCACGTTAGCGAGGTCGATAACGCGCTGCTCGACGCCGAGCTTTTCATCAAATACCAGGCGCCGGAGCGCGCCATTAAACGCTTGCGCACGGCGCTGGAAGGAAATCCCCGCTCCATTCCGCTGCGCGAGCGAATGCGGGAAATCTGCATTGTCCACAAGCAGACTGACGAAGCGGCCCGACAATGTTTGGCGCTGGCACGCCTCTACATCGAGCGCGACGAGTTTGATGATGCTTACGATCGGTTGCTGGAAGCAAAGCAGCTCGATGCTCGCATCAACATCGCCGGCGGATTGGAAGCCATTCGACGCGCGCGTCGCCCCGACTTGCGGCCTGAAGCTGCGCCAACACAAGAATCTCCCGGCCCGCTCGTCACCCTTGCCGGCGATCTAACGGCTATCAATGTCTTCGATGCTATCCAGGTAATCGAGAATGCAAAGTTGACGGGAACACTCCTGCTTACTAATGACATGCAATCCGGCCGCGTCCTTTTCAACGATGGAAAAATTGTTGACGCTGAAGCTGCCGGGGCTACAGGGGAGCCCGGCTTCCGGGAGATTGTCGAGATAACCACTGGTAGTTTCGAGTTTCAAAAGTCTGCCGGTGAGTTTCCAGTAACGATCCAGGCGCTGAGTAACACCAACCTGATCCTCGATACGCTCCGGCAGCTGGATGAGGCGAAACAGTGACTGACTGTCAGCGCGGTAGCCCGACCGTCAGTGAGGTCTTAGCAACATCCGCGCTTTCGCTTGGGCTATTGCACCCTTACGCTCAGACTTGTGGGCAACTCAATAGTGAAGCTGCTGCCCTTGCCGAGCTCGGAAGTGACTGCGACTTCCCCGCCGTGCGCGCGTGCAAGGTGTTTTACGATGGCGAGTCCTAAGCCCGTGCCGCCCATCTCGCGCGAGCGCGCACGATCCACCCGATAAAATCTCTCAAAGAGCCGCTCCAGGTGTTGGGCGGGAATTCCTTCGCCAGTGTCTTCAACGATGATCTTATCGCGCCCGTGCGTTTCGCTTTGGAGGGCGTGAGTCACGACGCCCTTGCTGACGCGCGGGCTACTGCCCCGGCGTGCGTTGCTCTCCTGATCGTCCTGTTCCTTTCCACGATGGTGCGAGTCGCTTTCGCGTGCGCCACTTTCAAACCTGATCGTCACCTGTCCGTCCGCGCGATTAAATTTGATGGCATTTTCGACCAGGTTTGTCAGCATCTGTTCAAGCCGGCGCGCATCTGCGAAGACCATCGCGTCGCGAGCAACGGCGTTCCGGACAACGACGCCCTGCGCCGACGCTTTCGTCGCCAGCAATGAGATTACGTCAGTCACAATCGGCGAGAGCTCGACCAGCTCGGCCCTGACCTGAACGTTGCCGGCTTCGATCGCGCTTAGTTCGAGGATGTCGTCGATGAGGTCGTGCATCCGGGTAGCGTTGCGGCGAATGATCGCCAGGAATCGCTGGCTTGCTTCCGTATCGTCAATTGCTCCACCCTCGAGCGTCTCGATAAACGCCAGGATCGCCGTTAGCGGAGTGCGCAGCTCGTGTGAAACGTTGGAAAGAAATTCCTGCCGGACGTGTTCGAGGCGCTCGATGCGAGTCACGTCGATGAAGACGCCCAACGCGCCCTGCGCCCCTTCTGCTCTCGATCCCCCTTCCGCGCCTTGGCCATTCGAGCCCTTGCTAACGCGCGGGCTTCCGCTTGAGTTCCCGAGCGGTACTACGCGAAGATCGAAGACCAGCCGCTCTGGTCCGTGGGTTTCAACCTTGACGCCGCTCCGCTCCGTTCCTTTCAGTGCGTCCAGAAAAGCGCCGTAGATAGCCGGATTGCGAGTGAGTTCTGTTAGCCGCTGCGCGTCGAGCTTGCTCCGGGAAAGATTGAACAGCCGGTGCGCTGCGGTGTTTGAAGCCACGACGCGCATGTCCTTATCAACGACGAGCAAGCCTTCGCGCATGCCGTTCATCGTTGCTTCAAACAACTCTCCCAGCGCGAAAATTTCCTGCGACGATTCCTCATCCGTCAGGCTTGCGTCGACGCCCGTTGCCTGAAATTCTTCTGTTGCGGTTTTGCTTAAGAACACTCTGCCGAGTAAGACTACGGCGACGAATAGAATGAGACATGCTGTAACTGCTCGCGCTGTAAACGAAGGCAGGAGGAGAACAATGGCGAGTGAAACTACGCCGGCGGCGAGGAGGTAGACATTGCGCTTAGACATAAAGGACCGATGCAGCGCTCAGTCCGCGTAGCGGACGAGTGATAGTAGCCCAGCACTTCCAGTGCTGGGACAACGAAACGTCAGCTCGTAGTCCGTGGAACGGACGGCTGGTTTTATCTCGCTGAATATGTCGTCAGTCGCCCGTTTCATGGGCTATGTTCTGAACTCCGCGAATCCCAGCACTCAAGTGCTGGGCTATTATCACTCGTCCGCTGCGCGGACTATTGAATTACTTCTTGTGCGACGCCACGTAACAAGTCTATCTCAAGCCGCTCGAGTGCAACCGACGAAACGGTAGCCGACGCCAACCACAGTTTCAATGCAATCGCCGCATTCGCCAAGCTTTTGTCTGAGCCGTCGGATATGAACATCGAGCGTGCGCGCATCGCCGTAATAGCTGTAACCCCAA
>JBGPYG010000412.1:0-3150 GCA_041493085.1 Pyrinomonadaceae bacterium
AAACAATGAACTGCGAGAAGTGTCAGAATCTAATTAGCGATTTTCTTGATGGCGCCCTAAGTCACGAAGATCAAGCAACGCTCAATGCGCACCTTGAAGAGTGTCTCTCATGCGCTGGGGTGCGCGATGATCTGCAATCGATCGTGGGCTTTTGCCGCACGCATCGCGGCGAGTACACGGCGCCTCCAAACGAGAAAGCGCTGTGGCAGCGCATTCGTAATATGATTGAGGCCGGAGCGAGTCCGGTTGCGGTGGTGCGCGCGCCCGCGGGGCGAAAATCTTGGTCCAACTGGGTAGGTCGCAGTTGGGAACTTTCTTTTCCACAACTGGTCGCGTCAGCGGCCGCAATCGTGTTGGTTGTCTCCTTTTCGACCGCTGTTGGTTTGCGTCGTTGGCAAGGCGGAGAGTCGAAGGGGTTCCAGGGCACGCCTGCGGCTAACAGCGGCATGAGCGTTGGAGCCGCTAACGTGAGCGATCGCATATCGCAGCAACAGCAGTTGATTTCTTTTTGGAACCAGCGGGTGGAATATAACAAGGCGCGCTGGAGCCCGCAGATGCGTGAGACCTTCGATCGAAACTTGCAGGTGATCGATCAGGCGGTGAACGAATCCTTTAACAGCTTGAGCCAGAATCCGCACGACGAAGTTTCTGAGGAGATGTTGAATGCCGCGCTTAACGAAAAGCTCTCGCTACTGAAAGAGTTTGCGGAGCTTTAGGTCGCTGAGGAAAAGTTCCCCTGGTGGATTTACCGATTTTTCTTGCCGTACAGGAAATAGTTGTTGCATAGCCCCAAGCCGATGAAAACCCGAATGTTGACCGCGCGATTTGAAATCCCCCGTATCCGATTCAATTCAAAGCCTGCTTTGTTTGCTGCCCTCCTGTTCCTCGCCGCGTTCAGTCTCGGCAGCGCCCAAGCCCAGCAGCATTTGTCGAAGCGATACCCAGCCGGCAAGAACGTCAGAATCGAGCTTAAAAATATTTCCGGTACTATAACCGTCGAATCCTGGAACCGCGACGAGATCAAGCTGTCTGCTGAGCTTGAATCATCCAAGGCGAATCTTTCACCGCGGCAAAGTAAGGATGAGTTGATTGTGGACGTTGTGGGTGACAACCGCGGCGACCCGAACATCGGGAACATAAACTTTCGGCTTCAGGTTCCGGTGAACTCTTCAGTCGATCTGGAAACCAAACGCGGGAACATTACGGTCACCAACATCCGCGGCGGGTTGGTTCGCGCGCACGTTTCTTCAGAAGGCGACATCGAGCTAACAGGAATTGCCGCTACACAAGTGTTCGCTCAAAATATGATTGGTGACATTTTCTTCGACGGAGAATTTGCCAGGGGCGGAACCTACCAATTCCAGTCGGGCAAGGGAAACATAAACATCCGCATCCCCGCAGACTCGGCCTTCAACCTGGTAGCTGCCGCGCCTAACAGAAAGATTGCGCTCGGCCAGTTTTGGAATGATGGTTTCAAGAGCATGGGTGATGGCCGCAAGTATGTCGGAGATGTCGGGGATGGCCGTTCTAAAGTGATGGTCACAAACTTCCAGGGGAGCATCACCTTCATTCGTCGTTAAGCATCTGACTCGATCGAAGAATTCGCTGCGGGCGCTCTTGATCAATTTGATTGGGCGCCCGCAATAGTTTGTGGGGTTACGGCCGGATGATACTATCGGCCCTCAAGACTAACTTCAGGCTCCATACCGAGCGTTTAGATCCTGGGTCGATCATAGGTAACTAATGAACTCTGTTTGCATACTTGTCCTGCTTACCCTGTCCTTCTCGTGTCCAATCGTCGCCGTTTCACAGCAGAAAAAGATTCCTGAGCTGAATCGGCCACCTCAGCTTGTGCGCACAACGACAAGACACGAGCTGCGACGTTTTGCTTATGGCGGCACCCTGACGGTCATCGGCGCGCCGGCGGGTTCGATTACAATCGAAGGATGGTCGCGTAGTGAAGTAGATATCAGCGCCGAGATTCAACTTCGCGCTGACACCGAAGCAGACCTGGATTTGCTGGCAGCGGTCAATACCTTCGTGCTCGACGACGACTCGAATCACCTGCGCGTGCTGAGTACGGGAACCCACGACAAGGCTTTTATGCGCGCGGCTGCCAGAAAGTTTCCCAAAACACTTTTGGGATTGCCGTGGAAAATTGACTATCGCATTCGTGTGCCGCTTGCGACAGACCTGGAGATCAACGCGGGGCGCGGGCCCATTAGTATCGCCGGCGTGGAAGGCAACGTGCGACTCTCGGCCACTGAAAGCGAAGCAAGTCTAAAACTCTCCGCGGGAACCTTGTCGGCAACAATAACGGTGGGAAAAGTAAACTTGAGTGTTCCAGTGAGGAGTTGGCGAGGCGTGGGAGCAGAAATTCGTCTCGCAGCAGGGGAAGTAACTGTTGGACTTCCTCCCGGGTTCAACGGCGATATCAATGCTGAAATTCTTCGCTCGGGCCAAATAGTCGACTCTTATGGTGGATTGGAACCGCGCGAGAAACCGGGGATAACGCCGCAAGTTGTGAAAGCGCGGGCCGGGGCCGGAGGCGCCATTTTCCAACTCACTGTTGGCGACGGCACGATCTACATTAAGAAGCAGCAATCAGTAGACAGCAAACAGTAGACAGTAACCAGCACGAAATAATCATATTTACCTTGAGGACGACTCTTGTAACTCCGCATTCCTCACCTGTATTCTTCTTTTCCTCCTGACAGTGAGGAAATGGATCAATGGCTGATCGAACGCTTTTAAGAGCTCAAAGAAATGATGTCTTCAGGATAATAATGGAGGCGGGCCTCGCCGCTGATCAGTTTTGTTGGCGGGAGAAAGTTAGTTCTCAGTCGGGTTTTACGATTTCAGTTCTAGAGCATTCGTCTGGATATTTTATTTGGTTTGACGTCGAATCCAACGGAGTTCTTAGAGCAACACGTACGCCAGGCAGGGACCTTAGACTCGAGGTGACCCGGCTGACCGCTTGGGAAGACGAAAAGATTGTGATTAAAGAATGGGCTGAGCTTCTCAACCGGGAGATCAGCGAGCCTGATTTATGGGCGGCTGTAAGTGAAGAGAAGAACATAGTCCAAGCCGCGGCAGGCCAGATTGAGAACACACCATTTTCTTTGGAGGAGCAGACACGACTGGCTAAAA
>JBGPYG010000411.1:0-3185 GCA_041493085.1 Pyrinomonadaceae bacterium
GCTAAGCGAAACGAGCGGCACCATGATTTCCAGTTCTGTCTTTTTCTTCTCGCCCTGCACCAGGCAGGCAGCTTCGAAAATTGCGCGACACTGCATGCGCGTGACTTCGGGAAACACCAGGCCCAGGCGACAGCCGCGGAAGCCCAGCATCGGGTTAGCTTCTCGAATACGGTTTACTTGCTTGAGCAGCCGGCGCTTCTCGTCAATTTCGTCAAGCAGGTTGTCCATATCGCCAAGGGTAGTTGCGAGCCGGACAGCCATCTTCAATTCGCTGAGCTCGCTAAGCAGCTCCTCGGCGTTAGGGAGAAACTCATGCAATGGCGGATCGAGCAGGCGGATGGTTACCGGCAGACCAACCATCTCGCGGAAGATGCCGACGAAGTCGCCGCGCTGCAGTGGCAATAATTTTTCGAGGGCCTTCTCACGAGCGCCGGCGCCATCCGCCAAAATCATTTCGCGCATTGCCGCCAGCCTTTGATCTCCAAAGAACATGTGCTCGGTGCGACAGAGTCCAATGCCTTCGGCGCCAAACTGACGCGCCACCTTGGCATCGCGTGGCGTGTCGGCATTCGCGCGCACGCGCAGCCGGCGAAACTTATCGGCCCAAAGCATCAACTCGTGAAACTCCGGACCGAGCGTTGGCTGTATCGTCGGCACCTGGCCCAAAAACACTCGCCCGGTGGAACCATCCACTGTGATCCACTCGTTTTTTGTGACCACCGTCCCGTCGACGGTGAACTGTTGTTGGCCGTAATCAATGTCGAGGGAGTTTGCGCCGCAGACACAGGGCTTGCCCATACCGCGTGCGACCACAGCCGCGTGGCTGGTCATGCCACCGCGCGCGGTCACGATCGCCTGCGCGGCAACCATGCCGTGATAATCGTCGGGGCTCGTTTCCTGGCGCACCAGAATTACCTTGGCGCCTTCGCGGGCCAATTCCTCAGCCTCGTCAGGACTGAACACAACCTGACCTTGCGCCGCGCCTGGACTTGCGGGCAACCCCGTGGCCAGCACCGTCGCTTTCGTTTTTGGATCGACTGTCGGATGCAGAAGTTGATCGAGTTGTTCCGGAGTGACGCGCTGGACTGCGGTCGCCCGGTCAATCAACTTCTCGCCAACCATCTCCACGGCGACGCGCACCGCCGCGGCGCCACTGCGTTTACCGGTGCGCGTTTGCAGCATCCAAAGCTTGCCGCGCTCGATCGTAAATTCGCAGTCCTGCATGTCGTGGTAGTGCTGCTCCAGCAGACCAGTGATTGAAGCGAATTCTTCGTAAACTTTCGGCAGCTCTTTTTTGAGTTGGCTAATCGGGTTCGGCGTGCGAGTGCCTGCGACCACGTCCTCGCCCTGCGCGTTCAGCAGGTACTCACCGTAAAGTTCTTTCTTGCCAGTCGAAGGATTGCGCGTGAATGCCACGCCGGTGCCGCTGCCTTCGCCCATGTTGCCAAAGACCATGGCTTGCACGTTGACGGCGGTTCCAAGTGAATCGGGAATGCGATTGACGCGGCGATAGTCGATTGCGCGGCGGCCCATCCACGAATTGAAAACTGCGGCGATCGCGACGAGTAGTTGTTCGTACGGATCTTCAGGGATTGCATGCTGCTCGGCGACGATGATCTGTTTCTCGGCGGCGATAATGTCGCGCAAGTGTTCGGGCTTCAGATCCGTATCACGCCCGCCGGATGTCTGCGCCTTATAGCGGTCCATCACGCGCTCAAACTTCGCATGCGTCACGCCCATCACGATTTCGCCAAACAGCGACGCAAAGCGACGATAGGCGTCGAGCGCGAAGCGCAGGTCACCCGTCTGCGCCGCCAGCCCTTGCACCGTCTCCTCGTTAAGGCCGAGGTTGAGCACGGTGTCCATCATTCCCGGCATCGAGAAGGCCGCGCCGGAACGAACTGAAACGAGCAGCGGGTTCTTAGGGTCACCGAATTTCTTACCGACTTTCTCTTCGATTCTTTGCAGGCCCTCTTTGACCTGCTCCCACATGCCCTCGGGAAAGTTTTTGTCGTTCTCGAAGAACGCATTGCAGGCTTCGGTGGTGACAATGAGTCCCGGGGGCACGGGCAAGCCGGCGCGCGTCATCTCGCATAGCCCGGCGCCTTTGCCGCCAAGCAGCGACTTGTCGTCACCGCTTCCTTCTTCGAAAAGGTAGACCCATTTGTTGGTAGTTTGTTCAGGAACTTCCTGGGTTTCTTCAATCGCAGTGCTCATAACGTGGGGACTCTTTTCAGTGAAACTTTTGTCCGGATAACGAATCTGTGCTCTGCATCCGAACGCTCGTGGATCGCTGTTCTGGAGCAAACCGAGCAAGGTCTATCGGGCCAGGGCCAATTATGTCACTTTTGTTCGTTCAGCAAAAACTTCAGGAAGTGATTTCGCTGGTAGGGGCACGGCATGCCGTGTCCCTACGAGTGATGAAGATCTAGTTCACGCTTCCCATCAGCTTCTTCACCCTGGGAGTTAGCAGCGCCAGTACGCCTGCTGATATCAGCAGGCCCACCGCGATGCCGCCGTAAAGTTTGACCAGTTGCGTGGAGTTGTTGGCGACGAAGAAACCCGAAAGGTAACCCGCCACCTTGTTGCCGAACGAAGCCGCTAAAAACCAAACGCCCATCATGATGCCGACCAACTTCAATGGAGCGAGTTTAGTTACGGTGCTCAGCCCCACCGGACTTAAACACATCTCGCCGACCACTTCGAGAAAATAAAGCCCAACCAACCAGAGCGGGCTGATTCTGCCATAAGCTGTCATGGCTGCCGCCGGGACCAGCAGGCAGTAAGCGAGACCGATGAACAACAAACCGAGCGTAAACTTTACCGGACTCGAAGGCTGTCGCTTCCCGAGTCGGACCCATAGAATCGAAAAGATCGGGGCCAGTATGATCACGAAGAGCGGCGTGCACGACTGTAACCAACTTGAGGGAAACCTCATTCCAAAAACTTCCGTGCGCACTAACTCTTTAGCGAAGAGATTCAGGCTCGCGCCTTTCTGCTCATAGGCTGCCCAGAAAAGAATGGTGAAGAGGAAGAAGATGAAGATTGCGCCGATGCGTTTCCAGTCGGTCCGGGTCAAGGGCACGCTCGGGACAGCTCGCTTCTCCTTCTTTTGTAGACGAGTAGTCCGGTTGCCGACATGCTCGAGTCGTCTGCGATTTAGCAGATAGACGATGAGGCCGAGA
>JBGPYG010000076.1:0-11422 GCA_041493085.1 Pyrinomonadaceae bacterium
ATTGCCGGACTGGGCCAGATAGTTGCTTACTTTTTGGCCGCGGCAGCCATTTCCGGTATGACCGCCGTCATTGTCACCCAGTTATCGCTCGCGCCACTTCGTCCGGTGGAATTGCGCCTGGCGTTTGCTGTGCTTAAGCGACGTTGGCGCCCGTTCCTGAACACCTCTATTCGCATGACGCTGCGCATTATGATTGGCTTCATTCTCTTCGTGATTCCGGGCATCGTCATCACAATTCGCTATGCACTCTATGCACCCGTGGTGCTGATGGAAGGTCTGGAGAAGAAGGCGGCAAGACAGCGGGCGCGCGCGCTGGCTTCGCGCTCATGGCGCACGATCATCATCGTCTCGCTTTTGCAGTTTTTGATTCCCGTAATAATTAGCGTCCTATTGGGCAGGCTGACCGTGGTCAAAGAGACGGAAACTGGCCTACATGTCTCAAACCGCTCAACGAGTAATCAGATCTACCAACAACTCACCGGTCTCATAAACATTTTCATTGTCCCGTTGATGTCGATCGTTCCCGCGTTGCTCTATTTGAAGATGCGTCAATTGGGAGGCGAGCCTCTCGCTGATGCGCTTGCTGAGATCGAAGACGCAGACGCTCAGCGGAGCCAGTGGCAGCAACGCATGCGCACGCGTTTGAGTCTTCACACTCCGCGGGGCAGTAACAAAGCGCGCAGCCAGCCGGAAGCAGGAGCAGACAGCAGGAGCAGTAAGCAGGAGTGACCGAAAGAATCACAGTTTCCGCCGCTGCCTCCTGACGTCTGCCGTCCGCCTCCTGTTCCTTCCGGGTGTCGTATTTTTAGGCGGCGATGATTGCGCAACCTCTCGACTCGGGAGTAGCATTCGACCATGCGAATAGTAATGTTGGTTTTCGCATTAGCTTCCACGCTCGGCTTTTATGGCTGCGCCCACACGAACGCCGGCACCAAAGTGCCTTCAACTTCAAGCGCGCTAGAGCCTGGCGCGACAAACTCATCAGTCGTAACAAACTCTTCGGCAGTAGCGGCAACAGCAGATTCGCCGGGAAAGCCAACCTCAGGAACAGGTAGTTCGGCAAAAGTAAATTTCCAGTCGCAGATCCGACCCATCCTCGAAGCTAAATGCCAGCCTTGCCACTTCAGCGGCGGGAAGGTTTACCAACGGATGCCATTCGACCGTCCAGAGACAATCAAGACGCTGGGCACGAAACTATTCACGCGTATCAAAGACGAGAACGAGCGCCGCCTGATTCGCGACTTCCTAGCGCAAGAGTAGAAGCGCGAGCAAGCACTCTCTAATTCACGCCAGTCAATATCCACAGAATCTTAAAGGTATCGTTCGCGGAGGATCGCCAGGTGATGCGAGAGGTGGCCCGCGACGATATAAGCGATGGCGCGGACGGTGACCGAGTTGTTGCTGGCGATGCCGCTGCGCAGCCAGGCCTCGGCCGGAAGACTTCGGAAGAAAGCGAGAGTGGCGGAACGAATTGCGCGGAATTCAGCCACGTGGTTCGCCCAGGAAACCTTGTCGGACTCAGCAGCCGCAACAGCAATTTCCTGATCGTAGCTCGGCAATGGATCCTGAAAGCCACGCGCGAACCACAAGGCGCGGAAAATGAAAACACGCTCGGTGTCGTTAACGTGACCGAGGAGTTCGCGCATTGACCACTTGTCGGGCGCGTAACGATGAAGGGATCGCTCTTCGGAAATCTCAGACAAGAAAGCAAGGGTTTCATCCAACTGCGTGGCGAGCACGTCAACAATGTCATCGCTCGCTACGCGATCGATGTAAGTGGAGTAGTAAGAGGTGGCTTCGTTTGGTTGTGGTCGTCCTGACATGGTGTGAATAGTAAATCGTGAATCGTAAATAGAAAAGTCCGACAGGATGATTTCATGTTTGAACTCAGGAGCACGCGAAGACGGGGTTATCACAATTTGTGACTTCCTGCCCTGTACTATTTCTCCAGTGCTTTCGGTCGAAATCCGATTTGCTTCACCCTTGCCGGAGGCGGCGTCATGAGTTGGCGAATCGCGTTGAATATCGCTTCGATGTGTTCATCATGGCTTGCTACTCGCCGTTCCAATTCGGTCAGTTTAGCGGTTAGCTCTCTGTGGCCCGCCACAAGCTTTCGCAGCCTAACAAACGCCCTCATGATTTCGATGTTCACCTGGATGGCGCGTTCGCTGTTCAGAACGCTCGATAGCATCAGAATTCCGTGCTCCGTAAAAACGAACGGACGGTACTTGAGATGTTGCCCGCGCTTTAAGGTCACAGATTGTGACCTTAAACGAGTAGCCATCCGTTCCAACCACCAGTTTCTTGCTTCCTCCGTTGTCAGTTGAAACATGAAGTCCTCTGGAAATCTATTCTTGTGCCGCTTGACTGATTGATTGAACACCTTCGAGGAAACGCCATAAAGAGTGGCGAGATCTCGATCAACCATCACCCTTTCACCTCGCATAACATAGATGGCATTTTTGACGCGTTCTGGAGTAATCGTAGCGCTTGAACTCCCCATGCGAGATCTCCTGTTCTGGTGGAGTGGATTCGACGCATTCTGCACGAAAATGGAGGGGAACACTAAGATGCCGGCGCGAACGTTTACAACATAAGGATGCAAGAAAGCCCGCAAGAGTCTGCGACGTCTGAACCGGTCACAAATTGTGACCCGTTCAAGTTCCTTATGGCTCAAAGCGCCTGGCTCGGAGCATGGTTTTGATTTGAGCCGTGAGAGTTTCCCAGCAGGCTGGCCAGCAACTTGCGAATTTCGTCGGCGCCTGCTGCGAGCGGGCTCGCGATTTGCCCACTGGTGTTAACGACTACGGCAGTGGGCGTAACGTGCGCGCCATATTTCTCAGCCACTTCGCGCTTATGCTGCAACAGTACTTGTCCCAGCCGATTCCTCGCCACGTTTACGAAGTTTTCCTTAATCGTGCCAAAACTAATCAAAGCGATCGTTAGTTGCTCGCTATGCGTGCTCTGCCATTCTTTGACTTCCTCGAACAGTACGACGCATGGCCCGCAGGTTGGATTGGTGAACATGAGCAGCAGGGGTTTGCCGTAAGCGAGTAGTTGCGCGAGCGAGCGGCGGCCGCCCGCATATGCGGCCAGCTCAAAGGGTGGCGCGATGGAATCAAGCGGCAGCCCCCGGGGCGCTGCTGGAGTTTCCAGTGACAGGCGTTTTTGCCGGCGCTGCGAATAAATCGCGATGGTTACTACAACTGCGAGAGCGCCAATCAACCCGAGCCACTGCGCCAGGCTGAGCTGGGCCAGCGAGCGAAGAATACTCGAACCCGATCCCACGCGTTCCTGCCAGAGCACAAAACCGGTGGCCAACGTGAAGCTGAGGTTGCGCACGAGCGTGGGCCAACCCAACGGACGAGAGTAAAGCTGGCCGAAGCAATGGCAATCGTGAGTGCGGCCGCGTGCGAGATTTACGCTGATGGCAACAACGAACAACGCCAAAACAAGCAACGCCGCCAGCGCACTGGTGTGAGTTGTGCGATCAAAGAGCAGCCCGGTGGCGATCGCGAGTTCTGCAATCGGCAACACAATTGACAACGCAGGCGTAAGCGACTCTGGTGAGCCAAAGTTTTTTACTGCCTCTCGCGTGCCGCGTTGGTCGAGGAGTTTTGTAACTCCGGCAATGCCAAAGATCGCGCTCAGCGCGATTCTAAGTAGAACGATTATCAGGTGCATTCAGGCAAAAATATCAATGCGATGAGAACGGCTAACAGGAGAAAGTAAGCATGGCTAGTCTAGCCCAAAATGGTTCAGACCAAAATGCGGCGTCAGATGGTAGTCGATAGATACGATCAAATCAGAACCGGGAGCGGACCGGGGTCCCCGGCGGCAACCGCGCTGGAGTGGTGGTAGCGACCGGGTCGATATGTCTCCTCAGCAAGAGCCTTCGCCCCGCCATACCCGGTCGCTGCGCTCCCGGTTCTGATAATGGACAGTGTCTTTTGACGACTTCTCGTCTAGAATCGCGGAACTTGAGTGGCGCTGTGACCGTTCTTCTTATGAGAAGTTTTCGGTCCCACACTCTTTAAAGCAGAAGGGAACATGCCTTATGTATTGCTCAGCTTGTGGTACGCCGCTGGCACCCGGTCTTAGTTATTGCAATCGCTGCGGCATGAGCTTGAAGGAGCGCAGTGAGCGCAAGCAGACCGGAGCGATCACCGCTTTCCTAACCGCGATCACGCTGATTGGCACGATCGGCCTGGGCATCATGCTGTTTGGAGCGTTCGCGCTCACCAACCAAGCCCACCTGAAAGAAGAGCTGGTCGGCGTCTTCATGTTGTTTACTTTCCTGATAGTCGCTGTCACCGAGATATTGCTGGTCAGGCAATTGTCCCGGCTGACTGGAGCCAACCAGGCGAAAGCGATTGACGCCGCACAACCGGTTGGAATGCCGGCCGAATTTCGTGCTTCGCAACCCCGCACTTTGTCTGAGCCCATCCCGAGTGTCACAGAGAATACAACTCGAACATTGGAATACTCACGAGACGAGCCTTCAAGATAACGAACCGGAGCAAACCCCGAGGTTATCCCGAAAAAAGGAGACCTACTAAAAATTACGTTCCTACATAAAGCGCAGAATCGGAAAATGTTTCAATCAAGACACCTGCAAGCAATAAAGTTTGAATTATTACTAACCCCCACAGAGCTTTTCTTTTCCTGGCTGCAACAACTAGCAGAGCATACGTAACTACGCCGAATATGAAAGCTAAAATACCCGATGGTGACTCTGATTGAAGCCCTGGAGAGAAGAAAGTAAAGGCCAGCAGTGGTATCGCGCCTACGAGAAAGCCAATCACTGCAAAGCCAGCGATAAAGTTCATTCCGCCTTCATACTTTGTCTTCACAGCAATGCTTGAACTCCCAAACACTAGCTTAACCAACAATACACCCGCATCCTGAGCCACATTGATCTCGACACTCAATGCAGCCAGGCAGCGTCGAGAAAAAAGAATCGAAAGGCGCTTAGTCGATCTGAGATCGACAAATCCTCTCGTTGCAGTATACAAGTTATCTCTCGCTATGTTCCCTGCGAGTTGTGTCTTGTGATATTTTTAAGTTGACATTCCACTCCTTGCTGAATAACTATTTGCCATTATCGAAAGGAGCTTATTCCACCAATGACCTATGTAGTTGTTGAGTTATGCGTTGATTGTAAATATACCGACTGTGCCGCGGTGTGCCCGGTCGAAGCATTTCACGAATTGCCTGACCGTCTCTACATTAACGCCGACACCTGCATCGATTGCGATGCCTGTGTTCCGGAGTGTCCGGTGGAAGCAATCTTCGCCGATAACAACGTGCCCGAAAACTATGCTCACTGGACACAGATCAATATCGACGAGGCTCCAAATTATCCTGTAATCAGCGCGAAGATTCCCGCCCTGCACGGACCAAGCTGTACCGGACCAGAGGAGTAAGATCGGCAAATGTCGCTTCCCTGAACTGTTGCTCACCTCCCGGGAGAAACTTTGTCAGCCCTTAAATGCGCGCAATGCGGTTTGGTAAATTTCGCGACCGCCACTCAATGCCAACGGTGCCGCACACCGTTTGTACAAAACGTTTCTTCAGCACCCGGCTTGAATCTGCAGGGCATTGTTTTGGAAGATGGCTACGTATTGCCGCCTCCTCCATCGGTGGGAATGCCTGGTGTCTGGCGCGATAAGTCGACGTTGGTTATGAGCAAGGATGCGCTACTGCCAGAGCGATGCGTTAAGTGCAACGCGTTCACGAATGGTCGACTGAAACGCAAGCTCACCTGGCACCATCCCGCGATCTACATTTTAATCCTGGTGGCCTGGCTCGCATACCTCATCGTTGCGATGATCGTCCGCAAGCGCGCAACCATTGAAGTAGGCCTTTGCGAGGAGCATCGCGCGAAACGTCGCAATTACATTTTGATAACCTGGGCGCTGGTGTTGCTCGGCCTTGCAGGTTTTGTGCTGGCGATAATCGCGAACGACGGTACCCCGGCGCTCATCGGGGTCCTGGGGCTGCTAACGGCAATCATTTTCGGCGTCATAGCGACAAGGGTGACGGTCCCGTCAAAGATCGACGATCGGTTTGTTTGGCTGCGGGGCGTCAACAGGGATTACCTCAACCAGTTTCCGACGTGGCCGGGTATTTAGTATCCTTGGATTACTCCCCGTAACTACATTTCAACCTCGCTCTCGCGTAGAATCTTCTGCGAAATGAACTCGCGTAAACCAGGCATGAAATTGTTTTGTTCTCTGCTCGCGATTCTTGCTCTTAGTTCATTTGCTTATTCGCAGTCTGGGCGACGGGCAAAAGAAATCAAAACTCCAGTGCCTCCGCCCGAGCAGGAAGTGAAAGATCCACAGCCAAAGACCGGGCAACGGGATGAACCTCCTCCAGTGACCGCGGAAAAGAATCAGGACTATCGCTGCTCGGAGGATGGGAGTCTCGACAGGATTCTCGAAACAGACGCCATCGATGAAGTCGTCCTCTCTGCGAAACAAGTCGACTCGCGCGCGGTGATCAAGGCAAAGCCCAAACCGTCATACACTAAGGAAGCGCGCCGCAATGGCGTGCAGGGATTTGTCACGCTAAAGCTTTTGCTTTCAGCTAGCGGCAAGGTCGCGCGGATAAGAATCGTCAAAGGTCTGCCGGCCGGACTCACCGAAAACGCGATTCGTGCCGCCTGCAAAATGGAGTTCAAGCCCGCAATGAAAGACGGCCAACCGGTAGCGGAGTGGGTCATTGCCGAGTATGTGTTTCGCTTGGCTGACTCCTCGATCTTCAGTCCTTGATCAATGCGCCGATGGTAGGACAGGCATTCTACCGGGGTCCCCAGCGGGGCAGCCCCGCTGGGGTGGTCTGGCCTGTCTTTCTTAATAATCCTATGAATGTGACAGACAAGAATGTCTGTCCTACTAATAGAGCGAAACTCGGGAGAGTAGGCCTCCGGGAAACTGATTGACATCCGCCAACGCTGGTTTGTACAGTCTGCATTGAAGCGCGCCGTCTCCTCCGCATGCATCCGGGCAAGCACCTTGCTGCTTTAGCCGGTTCACTCTCAGTCGTCGCTAGACGGAAAAGTTAATGACAAAGCGACTTGCCTTTGTTTTCGCAACTGTCTTTTGTTTTCTGGCGGTCGTCTGCTCATACGCTCCAGTCTCTGCAAAAGATACCTGGACCAGCGTACGCTCGAAGAATTTTTTGCTGATCGGCAACGCCAGCGAAAAGGAGATACGGCAGGTAGGGGTCCGGCTCGAACAGTTTCGCGAAGTCTTTTCGCTTTTGTTTACTAAGGTAAACGTAAACTCACCGGTGCCCACCACCGTTATCGTTTTCAAAAGCGACGATTCCTATCGGCCCTTCAAGCCCAATCCGAATATCGCCGGTTATTTTCAGCCGGGCCAGGACGTTAATTACATCACGCTCAAGCTCGTTAAAGAATTGGGGAGCGAGCAGGATCCATTCAACATCATTTTTCACGAGTACACGCACCTGCTGGTAAAAGACACAAACGGTAACGTTCCCATCTGGTTTAATGAAGGACTGGCCGAATACTACAGTACCTTCACCATTACTGACGATCGGAAGGTGGTGTTGGGCCGACCCATTGCGAGCCACGTCTTCCTGCTGCGCGAAAAGAAGATGTTGCCACTGCGGACGTTGTTTCAGGTGGATCAAAAGTCGCCCTACTACAATGAACGCGACAAGCAGAGCATCTTTTACGCCGAGTCGTGGGCGCTGATGCACTACCTGATTCTCGGGAAAGACGGCCAGCGAGTGACTCAGATGGGCAAGTTTCTGGAGTTGCTCTCGGCAAACGTGCCGATGGAGCAAGCGTTTCAGCAAGCCTTTGCGATGAGTTTCGAAAGCATGGAGAGCGAACTGCGCAACTATATTCAGCGCGATCGTTATCCCATCATCAGCGGAAGTTTTTCAACCAGGGTCGGCTATGACACGGCAATGCAGTCAGCGCCGATGACTGAAGCTGAAGCGCAGGCTTATCTCGGCGACCTGTTGCTGCACAGCAACCGCAGCAGCGAGTGCGAGGCTTACCTGCAAAAAGCTCTGGTGCTCGATCCGGATCTGGCAATGGCCAATGCTTCGCTGGGCATGTTGCGTGTGCGCCAGGGAAGATCTGACGAGGCGCGCAAAAGCCTGGAACGGGCGGTGGCCCTAAGTTCTCAAAACTACCTCATTCACTACTACTATGCCTACGCACTCAGCCGCGAAGGGAACCGTGACATGCAGACGGTTTTGGGGTTTGCGCCGGAGACTGCGACCAGGATGCGCGAGGAGTTGAAGAAGGCGATTGAGCTCCGGCCGGATTTTCCCGAATCCTATAGCCTGTTGGCGTTCGTGAATTTGGTGACCGGAAGCCAGCTTGATGAATCAGTTGAAATGCTCAAGCGCGCGCTTACCACCTCTCCGGGCAGGAACGATCTCGTTTTCATGCTCGCCCAGGTTTATCTGCGCAAAGAGAACTATAAAACTGCGCGTCAGCTCCTCGAAGGGCTCAGCCGTAACACCGACGCACAGTTGCGCCAGCAATCGCAAGCATTACTCGACCAGATTGCTTCGCTGGAGGAGCAGAAGGCCCGCTTTAACTCGTTGAACGATGAGGCGGGGGCTGACGCGCGCAACCAACCAATACTGCGAGAGGCGGTCGGCGTAGGTCGACAGCCTGAAACGATGGCGAATGCCGATCCCTCGTCTTATCTGCGGGAGGCGCTGAGAAAACCTGCCGCTGGTGAAATGCAGGCACAGGGAACTTTGGTACGGATTGACTGTGACACTAAAGGGATTACCTTCGTGGTGAAGATTGGCGACCGCCTGCTCAAGCTTAAGACCCCCAGCTTTGAGGAGGTGAATATTACAACCTTCAGTTCAGATTCCGGCGCAGAGATTACTTGTGGGCTGCGAAAGCCGGAGAATAATGTCGTGGTAAACTACGCGCCTGCCAATGATCCGCGCGCAAAGGTTGACGGCGTCGTTAAGTCGATTGATTTTGTGCCGCCGGACTTCAAACTAAAACCCTAGTGGCGTTCTGGGACTCAAAGATTTTCCCGCCTGACTAGAAATCTCACCTAAGTCGCTTCATCACAGTTCTGTGTCAACTCATCCGCCGCAATCCGTTTTGCCAACACCTTCCGTATATTCCCCGAGTTCGCACAAATTAAGTTCCAGAAAAAGGAAGGTAATAAAACCAGTGAAGAAAGTATGTCTTATGCTGCTGCTCGCAGTGGCATCAATCGCAATCGCAAATCAGAGTGCTTCGGCACAGATGATGAACAAGATGGATTCCATGAACCCGATGGTTGGCGGCGCTCCCATGCTCCGCTCACGCGACATCATTGACAATGCGGTAAATTCGGCCGACCACACCACGCTGGTGGCCGCGGTCAAGGCCGCGGGGCTCGTCGACACCTTGAAGAGCAAAGGCCCGTTCACAGTGTTTGCGCCAACGAACGAAGCTTTCGACAAGCTGCCCGCGGGCACAGTCGATATGCTCGTCAAGCCTGAGAACAAAGCGATGCTGACGAAGATCCTGACCTATCACGTATTGGCCGGGAAGTTTGATTCGAAGGCAATCGCGAGTCGCATTCGCAAAGGTCACGGCAGGGCGAAGTTCACGACCGTAAGCGGCGACACCTTGACGGCGTCGATGAGTGGCAACGATCTGATTCTTCGTGACGAGAAGGGCGGTACGTCACGCGTAACCACGGGGAACGTGTATCAATCAAACGGAGTGATTCATGTGATTGATTCGGTTTTGCTCCCCAACTAATCCCTTAACAAACTCACTACCCAAGAGTTGAAAGGCGCTTTCGATTACTCGAAGGCGCCTTTCGCGTTGGCTGGTCTCTCAATCTCTACAGCGAAGCCGTGACCGGCAGGAACGATTTCGGCGGTTGACCACATCCCTGGTTCCGAGGATGATCAAATACCCCCTGGCTACCGAAAGGAGTTTTGCTTGATTACCTGCCGCAAGATGACCGCCGCCGATGTTTCCGATGCGTTTGAGATGCTCAGGGTGTTTCTCAGTGAGGATGAACACTACCTCGCCAGCAGTAAGGCCTATGGCGATCGGGGATTCCAGGGACTCAATGACGCTCTCGATCTGTTTCTCGAGCAGCCGGAGCTGGGATTTGTTTGGATGGCCTATGACCCCAGCGGCGTTTGCGCAGTTTGCGTGGTTTGCTACGCGATTTCCACCTCGATGGGCGCAGTGGTGGCAAAGCTCGACGACGTTTCAGTGAAGGCGGATCGGCGTGGCGGTGGGATAGGCACGGCGCTCCTGGAGCAACTGAAAGAGCAACTGAGAAAAGAAGCCGTGACGCGAATTGATGTAGGCGTGCACCTCGAGAATCCGGAGGCGCGCAGGTTTTATGAAAAACTCGGCTTCGTGGCGCTGAATGAAGAACGGCTGGCGTGTGTGATTTGATCTTCGTAGAACTAATCAGCCGCGGATTCACGCCGATGAACGCAGAACGGAAAAGCCAAATCAGATTCGCAGTCCGAGCGAAAGACAAGAAGCGTGTTTGTGAAGACCCTTTTTGATCTGTTCAGATCCGCGCCTATCCGCGTAAATCTGCGGCTACTTTTTCTGCGGCAGATTCGCGATCTCCTCGAAGTATTTCGCGAATGCAACCATCCCGCCGGACGCTTGCTGCCAATCGAAATTCTCGTTGGGCGCGTGATAGCCATGCTCCGGCAGCGACAGACCGAGGAACAAGACCGGACACTGCAAGACTTTTTCGATGCTCGTCATCGCCCCGATCGTCCCGCCGTCGCGCACAAAAACCGCGTCGCGTTTAAAAGCAAACTTGACGGCGCGCTTCAAAGCTTCCGGCAAGGGGCCTTCAAGCACGGTACGAAATGCCGGCGCTGCGGATTCGAATTGCAACTTCACGTCAGGGTTTAGTTCTTTTACCGCCGCCTTCAACTGCTTCTTGATCTTCTCCGGATCCTGAACCGGCACCAAACGAAACGAGGCCTTAACTTCCGCGCGCGGCGGCACGATCGACTTCACGCCCGGACCCTGGTAACCACCGACTACACCATGAACTTCGAAGGTGGGCATACCCCAGATGCGTTTCATCACCTCGAGCGGATCCGCGGTGCGCATTAGTTTCAGATGATGCGCCTTCTTGAAGGCGCGGACGCCAAAGCCGCAGTTGGCCCAGTCGTTCAATTCCTGTTTTGAAGGCGGGATCACATCGTCGTAGAAGCCCTTGATCTTGATCTTTCCGGTCGTGGGGTCATAGAGATCGCACACAAGCCGCATCAGCTCGGCGATCGGATTGCGCGACGCGCCGCCTGTTTCTCCGGAGTGTGTATCTACCTCTCCGGTTTCAAGCTGCAACAGGAAACCCAGCAAGCCACGCAAACCGGCGGAGCTTGCCGGCCTGCTTCTCGATACCCAAACGGTATCGGAGAC
>JBGPYG010000376.1:0-3920 GCA_041493085.1 Pyrinomonadaceae bacterium
AAACGCAACGATCACGAATGAAGGTCAGACTTCGCAGGTTTCTTATCAACTCTTCCTGAAGCGAGAGCGCATGTCATGAAGTATTGCAGTAATGGTTCCCGGAGGCAGTAGCCCGACCATTAGGGAGGGCGTTGAGCGCGTGTGCGGGTGACGACACGCCCTTCCTTACGGTCGGGCTACTGCCCCGCTCCACACAAACAACGAGGAAAACGAAACATGATTAAGGGCAGCGAAAAACGAAAAGCCGGCCATCCAATCGACAACTTCTTTCTGGATCGCTGGTCGCCGCGTGCGATGACCGGCGAACCGATTTCGCAGGAAGAGTTGATGGTTCTGTTCGAGGCGGCGCGTTGGGCGCCTTCGTCTTACAACAATCAACCCTGGCGCATACTCTACGCCCGCCGCGACAGCGAACACTGGCCACTGTTCTTCAATTTGCTGGTGGAATTCAATCAAAGCTGGGCGAAAAACGCAGCGGCACTCGTGCTCTTCATCTCCCGCACCCATTTTGATTTCAATGGCGAGCCAGCCGTCACTCATTCGTTTGACACCGGCGCAGCGTGGGAAAATCTTGCGCTTCAAGGCTGGCTCAAGGGTTTAGTAGTGCACGGTATGCAGGGCTTTGATTACGAACGCGCGCGCACCGCGCTAAACATTCCGGAAGGATTTCAGGTGGAAGCGATGGCCGCTATCGGCAAGCCGGCGGATCCGGCAACTCTTTCAGAAGAACTACGGGCAAAGGAAGCACCCAGCGATCGGCGTAAACTTGAGCAGACGATCTGCGAAGGGCCGTTCTGCTTTTAGAGCTTATGTCCGACAGACTTCAGGAGCCGATGACCAAAGTTGGAGAGTTCAGTTATTCAATACGTTCAACTTGAGTGTTAGCCAGCCAGCGGGGGCAAGCCCACCTTCCTCACCTGTGAGACTGCTGACTCGTCGTTTTGATCTTACGTTGAAAGCCTTTCAAGCAGGATTAGCACTCAACTCAGATCAGCTCATGGTCAGGAAGGTGGGCTTGCCCCCGCTAGTTGGCTAACCCACACCACCAAATCCTGAGGGGTGTTCACTTGATCAGGCGTTCCTTCTGAGCGCAATCTTTAGAAACTATAGCCGTAGAAAACTCCCAGCGAATTTGTTGCCACCGATGCAGACGACGGGCCTGAAACTAGTACCTGGAACAACTCCAAAAAGGGACCGGGGTTCGCATTGACTTTGACGGCACGTAGGATTAGGCTTCGTTCGTCTTTTGGAGTTTTGCACGTTTCTCGCACTCCTCGCAGAGCTATTTAACATCTATCGTTTGAGGTGCCTTTACCTCCATTGATGTCCGAGGCACTGACTCTTCACGCGCAATGATCTGCTCAGTCTCCTTTGATTGACTCCAACGCCAGAGCCTGGCCTGTTAGCACCACTCGCGCTCGCTCTGGGGCATAAAGGCTCCTAAAACCTGTTTCCTCGCGTCTCTAAGAACCCGCATCGGACTCGGATAGGACCGATCCAATTCAGAGCCGCTGCAATGAACCCCCTTCAGGAGAACTCACAACTGTCCTCGCCAACCTTTTCCAGTCAAGGAGCAAAAACAATGAACGAAGAGAACCGATTTAGTAATCCTCCGAAGAACCCCGACATCAACCAGCGCCAGCCGAGCGGCAGGGTCAGCCTGCGCGGCTGCTGGGAGCTGCTTATCAAGGTGATCATCCTGCTGATCCTGATCGCGATATTGATCGCTTACTGGTTGGGCGCGCTCGGCCCGTTCGGGCCTCGGGGCGAATACAACTCGTACGCCCTGGGTACGCTCATCGCGCTGATCTTGCTGCTGCTCTATCTGATCTGGCGACAGAAACACTTCGTTAGTTTGCACTGTGCGTTGACGGACCCCACCGGGTGTCAACACGGCGACATCAACATTCTCGCCGGCCGCGTACTTATTCCGATCAAGGGCACTGCGTCCGGCCTCGGCTTCAGTCGCTATGAGTTGGAACTGGTCTTCGGATCAACTGTGATCGCCGGTGGCATCGTTTACGCAGATAACGCGGGCAATCCAAATCTGGCGGCTACTTTCGGCAATCACCAGGTGACGAGCGGAACACTCGGCTTCGTGGACGCGCAGCAGGCCGTGATCGGCGCTGGCGCCGGCTTTCTTACTTCCACAAGCTTCGCGATCAGACTTCGCGTCTTTGGCATTGATGGCAGCAGCCAAATATGTGGGCCTCTGGTCTTTGAATTGGCGGCAGCCCGGTCCTTCATCAAGAAGGTGGGCGCAGCGTGGGCCCACGACTACGTCAATCCCAACGAGGTTTTGTGTCGCATCGCGCCCCCGACTGGTCACCCGATAAACCCGGCCTCGGTAGGCGGCAGTATTTTCGTCCGCGGGGTTGCCGACACCTATGGCTGTGCGGCGGAACGGATTTCCGAAGTCCACGTGTGGGCCATTCCGGATCCGACTTTCACTTTCGCGCAGCCCGCCAATGGTTCGGCGATCGTTCCACCGGTCGGCGGCGTGCCCTGGGCCAATGTGTCCTACACCACTGATCCCGAGCGTAATGCTAATCGTCTCGACGCCACGTCAGACGAAGGCTCCATCCTCACGTTCGCAGACGGCTGGGGAATCCGATGGGAGTGCGCCTACCTCCCGTTCCCGCCCTGGCTCAGTTGCTGGACAGTGCCCGACCTCGTTGAGCAATATTGGGTAACCCCTGCAACAGGGAAATACACACTGCTACTCGCAGTGAAGGACACGGCCGGAAACACCTACTACGACATCCAGCGTGTCTGGGTCGACAATGATGGTCTCGTGGCCCACATCACTTCGATTGGTGGACTCAACGGATGTCTCGACCTGAGGCTTTCGAAATTCGTGGGTACTACCTGTGAGATTCGTGGCGTCGCCTGGGATCGCGCGATCCGCGCCGCCGATACGCAGGCGTCCCCCAACGATAACTTCGCCGGTTACAGCATGTCGTTCCAGAAGAACGGCGGCGGCGGCGGCCCAATCCCGGCTGCCACACCGGCGCTTCGTGTGCCCAATGTCTGGGCGGAAGTTCAGCCGGCGGGGGATGGTGTTTTGGCCACCTGGGACATCATCGCGGACCTGGATTTCGGTGGCCCCGGGCCTGTACCTGCAGGCTCAGGCAAGATAGCGCGCGGCGAGCACTGCGCCTATATCATCGCTCTTTCCGACTCTGACACGACCCTTGTTGGAGAGGGAGGTTCGAATCACACTGGTTACCATCCCTATGCGATTAATGTCATCAACGACCTCTAGGCGCTGGTGAATTAACCTCTGCGCGTCCGGTGGGTGAAACTGATTCTATTTGGTTTCACCTGCCGTGCGCGATTCGGCAGGGCAGGCGTTCGCGCTTGCCCTGCATTTTTGTTCGCGCCTGCGGTGCTCCTTTCCATGCGACCAACACCCATCAACGCCGTCGCTTGGAGCGCGCACAAGCCGCAGCGTATCATTAACATTGAAAAGACCACGCCGGTTGAAGCGGACGGGCAAAATCATACGTGACTACTGTACTCAAAGACTCCTATGGCCGGGCGATACGCGACTTGCGCGTGTCGTTAACCGACCGCTGCAATTTTCGCTGCTTCTATTGCTTGCCGCACGGCGAGCCACCCATAGCGCCAAAAGAGCAGATGCTTTCGTACGAAGAGATTGAGTACGTTTGCGACATCTTCGTCTCGCTCGGTATTCAAAAGATCCGCTTGACGGGCGGCGAGCCGATGATGCGGCGCGACATCGAAACCATCATTGAAAAACTCTCCAAACTAAAACCGTCTCGCGAAGCAGTGTCCGACAAACTTCAGTTTGTCGGTGGTTCACAACAGAGTATTCATACGCCGACTAACGACAAACTGAAGTTTGTCGAACATGTGGGCCTTCAGGATTTGGCCATGACTACAAATGGCTACTTCCT
>JBGPYG010000053.1:0-13669 GCA_041493085.1 Pyrinomonadaceae bacterium
TGATGCTCTCGTTGATGAAGGTGTGATGGGTAATGTTCCAGGTCCATTCTTTGAGTTCTGACTCGGTGGGTAGCTCGCCGTGCAGCAGCAGATAAGCAACTTCAAGGTAGCTGCTCTTTTCGGCTAGCTCGTCGATCGGAAATCCGCGGTACTCGAGGATGCCTTTGTCACCGTCGATAAAGGCGATGCGGCTCTTGCACGAAGCGGTGTTCATGAAAGCCGGATCGTAAGTCATCAAACCAAAGGTGTCGTCAGACACTTTGATTTGCCTCAGATCCAGGGCTTTGATCGTTTCGTTTTCAATAGGAAGCTCGTACTGCTTCCCAGTGCGATTGTCGGTAATGGTCAAGGTGTTAGTACTCATCGTTTTGCATCTCACTTTCAATCAAGGTCAAAACTAATCTCCGCGGCGAAAAACTCGCCAATCTCACCAGCATCTTTCTTCAGCAAGTGGCGCTAACAGGACAGTAGCGCGTTTCAACGGATTGCTTTGGAAGCCGTTGAAATGGCTCATCAGATAATCCGACAGCTTTCACGCCACCTCGCCAAAGCGAGGCGCTAATGAGATCGGAAAAGCAAGCATCTCTCCTGATTAATCCAGTGGCGCTATGCTCACGTGCGCCGCGTGTTGACTCACCGGCACCAGATGAGCTTCAGTGCTGCCGGCAAACTGGAACTCTCTTAGCTCGTATTGTTCTGGCGAAGTCAGCAAGGTTCGCACCGTAAAGTTAGCAACCTTGCCGCGCTCCGCCGGCGTGCAGTGAAAAGAAACCACTAGGTTGCGGGGGTTTTCGGCCTCACCTCTATAGACGAAAGTGCACGCTTCTCCGCGTGCCATCGCCTGGTCGTCATGGACGAATAGGTAGTTACCTTTCAGCGTTACACCCATGAGTTTGACCGGCCGGTCGAATTTTATTACCGCGCTTTCCTTCGTTGCAGCATTGGCCGCCGCATTGGAAACAGATGGCGCCGAACCACTGCTAAAAGCTACGGCGCAAACAAGTGCGATGAACAATAAAAAACTCTTCATTATGATCTCCTTTTCGACTATTGCATCTTTTGGCGTGGGCCTTGAATAGCCCACTTGGGTTCTGCAACGCACGTGCCGATAGAGCTTCCTCTATTTGCGCCTATTTGCTTAGGAAACCTACAGGGGAAGACCGCAGGCTGCGAAAAGTTTCCCAATCGGAGGGAGAAAGACCGCAGTGTTTGTTTTTGAGCTTCTCTGCGCCGCCTGTGCTTGCTCGGCGAAGCACGTTTACGCGAGGCGAGGGGCTGCGTCTTGAGGCAGCAATACGGCAGAAGGTCCTCGCCCCGCTTGCGCTGCGGAAGTTGAAAGCGGGACAACGATGATCGATCGCCAGCCTTGCGTCTGATTAAAAGCGTCGTGCGAGATCACAATCACCGGACGTCGGCCCTGCTGCTCGGATCCTGAACGAGGGACGAGATCGGCCCAGTAGACTTCGCCCCGTTTCATTGTTCTGAGTCTTGTTGGAGGAGGTGATCGGTCGCGGCGGCGTCGAGGTCGGAATCCAGGTCGGCATTCGTCCCCGCGTGTTGAATTGCGTAATTAGTGAGTGCTTGATGAAGACTTTTTCGATTGAGAATACCTTCACGCGGTGCCAAAGAATCCACAAAATCCTCAACTTCAGCGACGCTATCCTGAGGAAGTCTCGTGATTTTCTCGATCAGTTCTTGCTGCTCCATGGTCGAAAATATAGCACAAGAATTCTGGCCCTGAATGCTTCCAAAGCCAACAACATTCACCGAGCGGAAGGTTATGAAGGCACACCTTCGCAGCTGGATTCTTAGGCACATCACCCCGCTCGTCTTGAGGATTAGTTTTTCACCAAGTCCTGTCCTCACGTGGAAGGCAATGGTAAACTGCCTGATTTCAACCAGAAGGGATTTAGCATAATGGGCGTCCATGCCAAATTCTCAGTCCACTGGACTGGCAGCGATTTCGTGAAGAACCTCAAGCCGGATGCCCTCGTTGAAGAGTATGCCAAACGACTGAAGGACGACTATCAAAAAGGTCTATACGCGAAGAGGAAGAAAGAAAAGGATGTCCTTCCAGGGGCATCCGACTGCGCGCATTTCGCTGATTGGCGTGGATAGCCCTTAGTTGGAACTTCCAGTACCCTTTTGTGGGGCTTGTCTCGAACTCGAGTAGAGTGCGTTGGCTCGATTTCGGTAGCCAGGATTGGATGGTTTTTCTCGTTACCGTTGATTGCTCTCGTCACCAAGAGGAGCTTTGTATCTAGCGTACTTACGCCTTATCAGCAGTATCGCGCGCGGCCGCTGCTGCTGCCGATTTTTGCTGGTTGCGTTTCGCTATAGCGTAAAGAATCGTCTTGACCTGGAACGGCGTTAGATTCGGATAGGCTTCCATCAGCAACGCAATGATTCCGACAATGTAGGGACAAGCAAAGCTATTCCCTGTTAACTGTCGATAACCGCCGCCCGGCCAGGTTGTTTTCACCTCAACCCCCGGCGCTACCAGTTCGATGACATTCCCGTAGCGGTAACCAAAATTGAACGGGTCTGCACCGGCCCTTTTGACTACTGAGACTATCGATGAGGAAAAGATTGAAGGGTAACTCGGGTAGGGCAGATTGTTTGCCGCGGCCACAACAACGCAACCTGCGTGGTACGCCCGATCCAGCAGGTCATGCAGCGGTCCAAAATAATCACGCTTGGTCGTTCCTAAAGAAAGGTTAATGACCTGAAACTTCTGCTTTATGGCATAGTCGAGTCCGACAAGGAACATGTCGCCTGAGCCGGAAGCATTCGGTCCGAGCACTTTAACGCTGTAGAGCTCGGCGTTGGGCGCAATACTGGTGATGATACCGGCGCAAGCCGTGCCGTGCCCTGCTTGATCGCCTGAAGTAGAAGGACGGAAGTTGATCTTGCCATCCTCCGCCACCGCCTCCACTGATTCCCTGACTTTACCTTTCAGATCAGGGTGCTCGGTGTCTATGCCGCTGTCGACAATGGCAACGCGGACGCCGCGCCCGGTGCAGCGCTCCCAGCTCGTGTCTTCTTGTATGGCAGTCCACAGGTTTGGCAGGGCACTACCAGCATTAAGGGCAACATCAGACTGCGGCATCTGCATGTCTCCTCATCTCGAAATTAAGAATCAAAATCCGGAGTAACTCGTGTTTGCCGCCGAGCGCTTTTCAGTGAAACGTGCGAAAGTCTCCAGCAGGTCCCGACACAATTCACGCTCCGCGTCACCTTTGCTAAAAATCTCCCGCAGCGAGATCCAGAGCATTCCTATGTCTCGGTGTTCGGGAGCTGTGACAATACTATTCACCCACGCACGCAGATCATCTGTAGACTCATGGCTTCCTTCTACTCCGGAAATAACTGTCTTAATGGAGCGATCGAAAATAGACTCAACTAGTTCCGCAATTTCGTGGGCGTTAACTATCCGGGCGAGCGCCTCAGCAAAGTAAGCCGCATGGTCCATCTCTTCCGGTGTGAAGGGTGGGTAGGGAGGTTCGCCCGTGCGATTCACGAACTCCAACACGCCGACTATTTCATTGCCCGTTCGCAAGGGGGTTGCCAACAGCGTGATCGTCTTGAAGCCGGTCTTTTTGTCAGCCTCAGACCAGAATGATCCTTCAGTGGACACGTCAGATACGGCCATCGGCTGGCCGCTAGAGAAAACCAGCCCAGCGATCCCTTTGCCGGGCGGGATGCGAAGCTTGAGCAACTCTTCTTTCACATCGCTAATCGCTGTCAGGAATCTCAAGCCCCCTTCATTCCCGTCGCGCACTAACACCGATGCTACCGCTGAGCCAACGGCCTGAGCCGCAAGTTGCAAGAGGTCCTCAATAGCACCCTTGAGCGGCGTGGTCAGTGAATCTGAGAGATCGATGGCATCGATGACTTCACGCAATTGGGTTGCAAATGGCCCGGCGCCGTCAGTCCTATAAGCGTCTTGTGAGAACTCGTCGTACCCAGTGTCAAAACTTTCTTCACTCATAGTATTCTTCTCGGACGTACGCAGTCATAGTCCTGCGAATTTGAATTGCACCCGGGCCCTGAACAAATATTTGAGATGCTCTGAAGTCATTAGAGCATAGCCCTGGTGTGGTTCCGCAAGTTAAGTTTGTTGGAGGGAACAGAGAAGAGGAGGGAATTATCTCCAGTCACCCAGAATGACGAAGGGCGCCCAGTAGTAAGGATGCGCGAACCTTGGCTCGCTCATGGTTGCGAGTTGGGCGCGTCGCATTGCTTCTCCTTTTGGTTGACCCGCCGCGAGTTGCTTGTAGAAATTGGTCATTGTGTCGCGAGTGGCCGCATCGTTAACGCCCCACAAGGATGCTACCACTGTGGGTGCCCCAGCTTTGGAGAAAGCCCGCGAGAGGCTACTGTAGACCGCGCTCGGATCGTAGCCGCCGATGTTCGTCTCGCAGGCGGAAAGCGTAACCAGGCGCGTGCCTGCCAAAGACAGTTTGTAATTGTCCTCGACGAGATCTTTGACTGACAGGCGGTCTGGCTGGCCGGCGAGTAAGAGATAAGTCTCTTTCGGTTCAAGACTATTGATAAAGCCATGAGTGGCGAAATGGAGATACGAGGCATTCGCGCCTGTTTTCGCGACCCGCGCTACGGTCGCCTCTTTTCCGATGAAGACGTTTGCTCCGATGAAAAGTCGGCCCAGCTCGGACACTTCGGTAGCCGCCGCCGGAAGACTCCCATCTGGATTGCCAAGAGCCAGCAATGTGGGGTCCGAGCCGCCGCGCGTGCTGTTGCTGGCGTTCGCCGCCGGTGTAATCGCGTTGAGCAAGTCGGCGGAAGCCAGGTAGGCGAACGACTTTCTTTCGATCAGGAAACTGAGCGATCCGTCCTGAGCCAACTTACCGAGGGCGTGGAACGGTAAGTAGTAAAGCTCGCCGGCGGGAACGATTAGGACCGTGTCTGAGGCATCCACTTCCGCTTGCACGGGCGCAATCAAAACCTCATAAAGCCGGACAGTCGCATCTTTGATCGGCGCAATGTCAGTCTTGAAATCCTGTTTGCCGTCATCTTTCCAAAGCACGCCGCGCTCTGAACGATCGAGCACACTTTGCTCGCTCGCATTGCTCAGCGCTTCTCGGTAGAGCATCACAAGTTTGGCCAGGTCCGCGCGCTTGATCGCGACTTTGCGAATCGCTGGTCCCTCGGTACGCGTTACGACAAAGATGTAAAGCTCGTTGTCGGTGGGGAAATACTCAAGCAGCAAAGTCTTTTCCGGCAGATGCTTGCGCACCTCGATCAGATCGGTTGGATTAACGGCAACCAGACTGGCATAGGAAGGATTGGCGCGCTTAATCTCGCTCACCGCGTCGAGGTATTGTTTCTGGGCGCTTTCCAGGCGCGCGCGCACGGATGCGATCTTCGCCGTGTCGCGCCGCTCGGCGGGCTTTTGCAACTCAGCGGCGAGGGCCGTTTCGGCTTCGCGCACCGAATCGCCCAGCGTTCGTACGCGATCAATTAACGCTTTGAGCGAGGGGTCACTGGCATTCACGTTAGCGCCGGCCAGCGCGTCTACCAGCGATTTAGATTTAGCACGTTCCAGATACTGAAGCGCTTCGGCCGCGCGCCCGTGCTTAATGAGCAACTTGATCAAGTGATCGTAAAGGTCGCGATTTCCACGGCTGGCATTGAAAGTTTCCGAACTGACATCCTTTGAAAGAGAACCGACTAAAGTTTCAACGATTCCAACTGCCTCCATGTAGGCCGCCAGGGCCTGGTCGTCACGCCCCAGCCGCTCCAACGTCTGGCCCAGACCATCCAGCGTATAGGCTGTATGAGCACGCAAGCCCAGCTCCCGCCAGATGGCGAGAGCTTCACGCAAATGCTGTTCGGAAGGCTTGAGGGCTTCGCCGCCCTGCTCGCTCTCGGTTCGTCCGAGCGTGCGCAGGATTCCGGCGACCTGTGAGCGCGAGCCTAAAGGACGGGCAATCCTGAGCGCATCCTCGGCCAACTGTTTTGCCTCCGCGAGGCGACCCTGGTCACGTCTCAAGGCGCTCTTAAAAACAAGCATGTTGGCGATGCCCCAGGCCTCGTTCTTGCGCACGGATTCGGCGAGCGCAGCCTCGATGGGAGCCTCTGCCGCTGCGTAATTGCCGCGCTCGCGCTCTATTCTGGCCAGCGCCACATAGGTACCGGAGAGAGAAAAACTCCCGCCGACAAGATTGGTGGTCATTGCATTCGCGCGCTCATAGGCTTTGACTGCGTTCTCAAGATCGTTCTCGCTTTCGTAGAGACTGGCGCGATAACTAGTGACCGCCGCGCGATGAGAATTAATCGCCACCGCGGCGAAATCAAAACGTTGCTGTTCGCCCGCATCCGGCGTTAAGCCGCTCTGGCGGCGGTGCGCGGCGACATCGACGCTCTTGACCTCAGTGTCTCCCCTCGAGCGCAGCCAGTTCAGCAGCTCTACTTCGTCGGGCGCGCCGATAGCATAGAGCTGTGGCGCCTCGTTCAGCACCGCTTGATACTCCTGATCTGCTTCGCGATAGTTTCCTTGCCTCGCCAGGATTACGCCGATCCCGGTTCTCGCATCGAGCGCCTTGCTGGCGCGATAGACGAGATCAAGATTGTTCATGCTGGCCTTGATGGGCCGTATGTCCTGCCTCGTTTCGGTGTTGAGATCGTAGATAGAAGGAAGCACCCCCGGTCTGGTTTGGGCGATCACCTGTCGATAGCGCGTCAGAGCTTCATTCCAATCATCGGCATCATCGGCGATTTGAGCCAGCAGATAGAGTGTCTCGTAAATCCATCTGCGGCGAGGATCGCCGGTGCGCAACGTGAGCGCTTCTTCAGCCGCCGATCGTGCCTTGGTGAGATCTCCAGCTTTGCGATGAGCATTGGCTACTTGTTCCAGGCCGTGCGCGATTTTGTCAGTGTCGCCTCCTCGTCGCGCCAGAGCGAGTCTTGCATCCGCGATTCTGGCGATTTCAACCAGGTCGTCGCGCGACGAAGCGAGACTGTCGAGGTAGGACAGCTTCGCGTCGGTGTAAGTTTCGAGCGTTTGAACGAGAGTTAGCCGAAAATCTTCCGATTTGCTGGCATCAATTCTGGCTTGAAAGGTAGCAGTTGTCTCGGCAATGTTCTTTTCGATCAACCCCCTCTCCACCCGGTAGTTATCAGCTTGCAAATTCTCTGCACGTGCGTACCACTCGCCGGCTTCGACGTGGCGCCCCAGCGCCGCAATCGCGCCGCCAAATTGTGTCTCTAAACTTGCCAGCAGCTTTGACTCATTAAGGCGCGCCTCCTCGCCACTTGTTTCCTGCAAGGCCAGTTGCTGTTCGTCCACGGCCAAGAGCAGTGCGGCACGCACGCCCTCTTTGTCCCCGGCGTTTCGCAGAGCGATGGCCTGCATCGAGAGAGCATTGACTCTTTCCCTGCGAAGCTCGGGCTGAGCCTTCCCCAGTTCAGCCGCGCGAGCGAAAAACGCTGCCGACTCTTTCCAGTTTTCGGAAGCGTAAGCAGCGTAACCTCTAATGAGAGGAGCCTGAAAGAGCCCGATTGAATGATTCCATTTTGTCCAGATCGCCTCGGCGCGATCCAGCGGTGGGCCCACATCCTCGAGACGCTTTTCACGCAGTGCAAAAAAAGAGAGAGTGCCTGAGAAGCTGGCAACGGCCAGCTCAATTCCGTTCGTTTCAGACAATTCAAGGGCGCGCTCGGTCAAGTCACGCGGTGAACCTGGCGGAGCGTCCTTACCTGGATCCTTCTCAGCGCTCCGGATATTAGCAACTTCGGCCAGGTATAGAATCTGCTCAATCCCATCGCTGGCATTCGTAAAACCGACACCCAGCCTTCGCTCCTTAGACCACTCATTGAACTTCGTTTCGAGAGCGCCATTTTCATCATCACTCTCGGCCAATAGCTTCCGCACCTGCTCCGAAAATTGCAGCGGCGGGTTCGCGTAAAGCCGCGAAGTAACGGCGTCAAATAGCAGCTCCCGATACAATGCTCGCGCGCCGACAGGATTGCGACTGATCGCGGCGCGCGCGGCGGCGTCATTACCGGCAGCGACAAGCGGTTCAACTTCACGCCACGAGGGCAGCGCTAACGAAGAAGATTGAGCAGCGGCCCTGGTAGCTTCGTCCCGCAGCCGTTGAATCAGCGAATCGTAAAACGACTTCGCGTCAGCGTCGTTCGGGTTTTCCTGGGTCAGCTCGCTGGCGATGCGCAGCGCGTCGTACCACACGCCGTACTGCTCAAAGACGCGTGCCTGGGCCAGGCGATCGGCCGCACTCTTTGGCGCAGTGAGCTTGGCCTTTTCCAATGCTTTTCGGACTTGCGCGGCATCCTCACCGGAGAGCACGAAAAAGTTTGCGGACGCACCGAGCTTCCGTTCCATCACACCTGCCGTGGATACACGCCAGGTATAAAGCTTTCCCGGAATCAAGGCCGGCGCGTTCGATGGGTAGAGTAGCTGCGCTTCTTTAATGTCTGTTTCATAGACAACGGAAGCCGAGGAGTCTGTCCCGTCACGCAGTAGGAAATGATACGAGCTGGCACCCGGCGCCGGTGTCCATGCAAAGAAGGGTTGAGCGCTGTATGCCAATCCCTCGTATGGCGAAATCGGCTTCAGGGGACCACGGGTGGCGGCTGCGGCAATTAATCTTGACGAAGCGTCGCGCCCCGCTTGTTCAAAACCACGGGAGCCCGTCGGGGGTTTTGGCAGCGGCCGGCGTGGACCCGATTGCTTGGGAGGATTCTGTGCGTAGGTGGCAACGTTGAATCTTGTCATGCCCCCGGAAAGCATGCAGAGGAAAATCAATGCCAACCGGCAAGCGAATCTATACAATCCAAACACAACCTACTCCTTGTGTTTTGTTCCTGGCGAAGAATCCAATCAGCCTGCGACGCACCCGCGGAAGGTCGGTCCTTTGCAAGTTCATCCTACATCAGCGGCCGCAGCAATTGATTGTGCTACGGGGTTCTTCCGGGAGACCGTGAAAACAGTCGTGTCTTGCGTCTTTCCCTTAACTCTTACTTCACCTAACGCGCGCAGTTCATATTCGTCGCCGAGAAATTTTGCCGTTTGCTCGCTGACTAGTATCGGCACGCCTAGCTCTTTTGTGGTTGACTCGAGCCTCGAAGCCAAGTTCACCGTATCGCCGATGAGCGTGTATTCGAGCCGCCGCTCAGCGCCGACCACGCCACAAGTCGCTTCGCCCGTATGTATACCCACGCCAATTTTGATAACAGGACGGCCCGAGTTGGCCCAGTCTTCGTTCATGCGCTCGACCGCAGCCAACATTGCCAGGCCACAATCAACCGCTGCCCGCGCTTCCTTTTCATCGCCGCGATCGACTGGCGCGCCGAAGGCGATCATTAAACCGTCCCCGAGAAACTTGTTGATGTGCCCTCCAAACGATTTAACGACAGCGTGCATTCGACCAAAGTAGTCGTTTAGCCATTCGACTACGGTTGCCGATGAGACACGTTCGGACAAAGTAGTAAAGTTCCGAATGTCAGTGAAGATCACAGTGACAATTCGACGCTCACCTGAGAGCGACAGATGACCGCGCTGTTCCCACATCTTGGCAGCAACCTCTCCGGAAACGAAGCGGGAAAAAATATCCATGACCTGTGCACGCTCAGCCTCGGATGCGGCACGCAGCATACTTTCGCGCGCATGACGTAAGCCGAGACCCGCCGGCGTCAACAGAACCATTCCCAACCAGGCGCTGCTAAGTGGCAGGATCAACCCGTGTGCGTTAAAAGCCCATGAGGAGACTACTAGCGCGAGCGCAGCGGTCAAGATCACCGCAAGCAACCCCCACAGTGCACGCAGGCGGAAGACTGCCAGTCCAACGAGTGCCAGTGGTAACAAGACCGCGATGGCTTGCCATCCGTAACGCGGACGCGTCAGCATATTGCCGAAGAGCATCGTTGCGGTGGCAGTCGCATGCACTTCGACTCCGGGTGTTCGTTTGGGAACCGTTGCCAGACTCCTATCGACCAGGCGCGCCAGAGCCATCGGCTCGTAGAAAGGGGTGGGAAACAGGTCCGGAGCGTCAATGTTGGACGCACCAATCAAAACGATCTGATTGCGAAAAAGATCTGGGGAGATGTTCGCCGGCTCATTGAATAAGATCTCTTTCGCGGAGATGCGGCGAAAGGCGGGTGATCGGGCGCGAAAGTCCAATTGCAGATTGAGGTCAGTGCGCAAGGGAAGCACACGGTCGCCCAAACGCACCTTTCCATCAGGCGAGAATTGTAAAGATGGAGGTGCGGCACCTTCAATTGCTCCGGCCGCCAGGTGACCTTCGGCAACGCGCGTCGCATAACTAAACTGTGTATCTTCGCCTGGGCGGGCTTGAAAGAGTTGAGAATTCCTGATGAACCCGTCTTTATCAAGGGGAAAATCAACGAAGCCGACCGCGTATGCCGCGTCTGCAAACATCGGCAAGGGCCTGATTTCCTCAAAGCCTCCTGCCGCCGTCTTCATTGCCAGAACTACGTTTCCGGCGTTGGCTATCGACTCGGCCAGTTTCTTGTCCGCAGCTTTATCCTCGATAGATACACCGCCCTCTTCGCTCAAGAACGTGTCCAGCCCGATGACACTAGCGCCGCCCTCACTTGCACGGTCAATCAGACGCGCGTACCAATCGCGCGGCCACTTTTGCAAGCGCACTTTCGAAGCTTTGATCGCGGCCTCGTCTATTTCGATAATCGTGATGGGTTCACTGAGCCCGCGTGAACGGAGGTTTGGGTGTCGGGCATCACGAAGTTGAAAAAAGAGGTTGATTGCCTGATTCTCTAATCCGGTCATCAAGCCGTAGGGATGTGATGCGTAGGAACCATCGGCGTCTTTCAGCGGGCGCATTGCCAGCGCGAGACCTGCCCAGACAACAAGAGTCAAAACGATTGCAAGCACCCAATACCAACGGCGCAGCAGATAAGGCACAAAGGAATATCGATCGATAAGCGACATGGGTTGCGATATCAGTTTGCTTGGCAACCAGGACACCTGAGCAGATCACGACAATCGGGGTAACGGCCAAGTGCCGTAATTTTGAAACAATGGAGATCTGATGTGGCTAGAGAAAACAGTCGAGCATGAGCCATTACCGCGGACTGTTGCGAAGAGGCATTATACAGTTGGGAATGATTTGCGCAATAATGCCAAGCTCACGCCGTCTATGAGTCAGCTACTGGAGACTTTACAAAACGGTGAGACACAGGGAGACGCATTGCGAGACAGTGGCGGGATAAGATTAATAAACAGGGAGTAGCAGTAGATGAATGTTGAACTAGAAGTTTCCGCTGAATCAGTCAGACCGCAGGGGCGCGTTGCCGCACTTATGGGCCGCGCATTCGAGTTAAGTCAGTCTGGAAATCTGGATGAAGCGACGGCCCAGTTGGAGCGAGCGTTGGCTGAAGCAAAGGCGACACCCTATGAAATAGAATTTCAAACGCGCATTCAGTTGGCAATGAGCCTCGCAGATGTTTACCAATCAACCGGTCAGATTCAGAGGGCTTGCGGGATGCTCGTGGAAGAGGCCGCTTTTGCCGAAAAAATTTCGCAAGTCATGCAGGCTACTGGGACGCCGCCGCAAAAGCGTGCGGCAACAAGCGGGTATCTCCAGGTGCGCGATCGGTCAACCCAGATGAGTCTCCTCGGAAAGGAAGCCCCAGAAATTTCAGTCAAAGAATGGATCAAGGGCGGGCCGGTGTCCATTGCTGACTTCCGTGGCCGAGTCGTACTACTAGAGTTCTGGGCCACATGGTGTAAACCCTGCCAGGAGATGTTTCCGAAACTCAAAAAGCTGCATGAGGGCGAGCGTTCACGGGGTTTGGAAGTCATTGCGCTTACGCGTCATTACATGGCTTATCGTGGGCCCGCTGACACGATGATCGAGGAACGGCAACTGATGCTTGGTATGGTTACGGAACATGGCGTCAATTTTCATGTCGGCATCGCCGAAGACGAGCGACTGCAAGGAATCTACGGAGCAAATGGACTGCCCACCGCAGTGCTCATTGATCGCAACGGGATAATACGGTATGCGGGCCCAGGCGAAGACGACATGACGTTTAACAGGCAGTTACAACAGTGTCTGAAACGGCCGGCGTAGAAAAAACTATCGTCAGGGATCCGCAAAAAAGCTTGTCTCGTCACGTCATCGCTGGTAGGATGCGCTTGCTTCAATACAATGATCTTGTGATAGTCACCTCTGAGTTGTGTACCAGAGGAATGGCGGGTAGTGTTCGCTCTCTTTCCTGGTTCTTCAGAGGTCTTACAAAGAGCGAAAAAGGACTCCAGAGACGATTCAAGCCCAGCGTCGTCCAGCGTTCAATCGTCTTCTCGAATAGCCGCGGTGACTCTTTTGGAACCCGACGTGATAGCACACAGGGTTCGAACATTCGTCGATTGAAGCAAGTTAAATGGGTACGGCTGCCAGAAGAATTTTCGGGCAGCATTAGCTCATGCGGGCCAAAACGTGATGCCCCCAAGGCCTCATCGCGGCGGCCGGTTCGATTTAACCTGAGGAATCCAATCTCCTCTCAACCAATCCACTTTCACTAAGGAGAACAGCAATGGCAATTTTGACTACAACGCCCGGAGAGGGCAATAAAGTAGGTGTTTATGATGTCCCAGATAGCGTACTCCAACAGTATGCAGTTACGGGCGAGAAAGCAGCCCAGATGTTTCCCGAAAGCCAAAAGGCTTCGGGCAGCGAGATCCCCAAGAGCAGCGCGGCAATGAGCGCGACAAGGGTGGAAAATGCAGAGAGCCTGGGTGAAGTTCAGGCCTATAGCGATGTCTGCGTTTGTCGTCAACTTCTTTGTAATGCCTACGGATGCTGGTGGCATTACTACTATTGCTACTGCTAGAAGCTCACCGCAGATACAGAGTGTTAGCAGAGTGCCCCTGGAGATTACAGGTATCACATCTGTCTTAGGCACGCTCATAGTCAAGGCTATTCACAGCAGCGGGTAAAGACTTGTTTCTTGCCCGCCTGCTGTGTTTGTATTACTGCCACTCCGCTTACGCAGCTTTTCTCTGTCCTGACTTACGCAGCTTTTCTCTGTCCTGATCAGAAGGGAAAGTAATCCATGTCGAAGCCTCCTATTTCTGGCATGCCGGTCCCTGGCATGTCCCACGCGCAGTCTTCCGGACAACCAATAGAGATGCAGACGGGCCAGCCGCCTGGCGCTTTGCCTGGAGCGTTGCCGCTCGGGCCTGAAGGCATACCCGGAGGTCAGGGGCCGGGCGGCGGCAATATCCGCATGAAGGAAATGCCCCGCATGAACGCCCGTCCCTACCTCAAACGCGCTTTCAAACTTCTCGGCGAGCACAAGGCGTTCGTAGCTCTGTCGCTGTCTTTCTCGCTGGTTATGTTCCTGCTTCCGTTTGTGGCGGCTGCCGCCTTTGGACCGCTCATTAAACTCTTTGGCGACGCCGCAAAAACAGGCAACTGGAACACCGTCTGGACCTTGACCGGATCCTTCTACGAAAAGACTGCACATGCCGGGGAAGCGGGCTCGTTCTCGATACCCTTTATTACAGACTGGCTAGCCACGCCTCTATCTTTCACCACCATCTTCGTGATCTGGACCTGCGCCATAGTGCTGCGTAACGTCCTTGATATCTTTCGGGCGTGGGTGGATGCGAATTTAGATCAACGACTGCTGACGGGATTCCGACAAA
>JBGPYG010000061.1:0-12540 GCA_041493085.1 Pyrinomonadaceae bacterium
GGCCGCTGCCGTTGCACGATTAGTCCGGCAGACTCGGCCAAGACTGGATCCACAAAAGGCTGTGCCGAACAGCTTGAGCGGTTGCGAGTGGAGATTTGGTGGGTGCTCGAAGCCTTGAAACGAGGAAAGGCAAGTCTGGGTCCGGGAGAGGAATCTGAAGAACTGAGCCGTGAATTCACTCAAATTGCGAACTCCGTCGAGGGCCTTGGTTTGATCCTGGAGAGGCTTAAGTCGCACGTTGGGGAATTTCAGGAAACCTGCGCGAACAAGGCCCTGCAGCGAGTAAAGCAGACGAGCACGGAGTTGCGAGGGTACACACGGGAGTTTCTGCACACTCTCAACGAAAGTGGTCCGACACAGACAGGCATAGGGACTAGTGGAGTTCAACAGAGAAAGGTGGGTCACATGAAAGCCGGCCATACAAAACCTTTGGTCCTCGCTGCGTTACTCCTTTTGACTCTGACGCAAACAGTGAGGGCGCAAGAGTTCACATACAAAGTCCAGCAGGATCGATTCAAGGGCCACCGTGATGGCCAGCTGATCATTTCAGGCAATGGTGTCGAGTTCCGTTCTCAGAAGGCAAAGGACAGCCGTGCGTGGACATACACCGATATCAAGCTCTTTGAAATCCTGTCTCCTACACGCGTACGTATCTGGACTTATCAAAATCGAAAGCTGCTACTGGGCCAGGAAGAAAGCCTGACCTTCAAGATCATCGACGGGCATATTGACCAGCAGGTCAGCGACTTTCTCAGAGAGCGCATCACCCGCCCGCTGGTGACTTCATTAACCACAGAAGAAACCGAAAGTGCGTCTCTGGCGGAAATACCTGTGAAGCATCTGCATCGCTTGAGCGGGTGCCAGGGAGTCCTAAAGGTCTATGCCGATCGACTTGTATATGAAGCACAGGATGGACACGACTCGAGGAGTTGGCGCTGGACGGACATCAGAGCAGTGAGTCGGCCAGACATTGATCGTTTCGAAGTGTTGACGTTTGAACCTCAGATTGGCGGGCCTAAGCGGAGTTTCAATTTCATTCTGAAGGAGCCACTGCCGGATAGGACCTATGATTTCATCTGGAGTCGCGTCTTTCGTCCAACGCCGCTGATCAGGGTGAACGGTGGAGCTACTGAGAAATAAGACTTGTCGCCGCTCATCGTGTTTCTGATGGCGAGTATTTGGTGATTGAAATGATTCTAAAGCTTAACAGGAATATTAGTTGGCGCTTGGCCGCGCTCTTTGGCGGATTGTTAGTGTTGGCTCCCAGCGCAGTGGGACAGGTCGTACAGCCAAACAATCAGAAGCCTACGGAGTCGGACAAAGCAGGGAGCGTGAACGTCGAGAGTTACCTGGACCGTCTCATTTCCAAGGCTGTGATCGCGGGCGATGCAGCCAGTGTAATCAGGGAAGCTGACACTTATCGAGCTGAAGCAAGCCAAAAGCTAAAAAGTGGCCGTCGTGATGAAGCCCGCGCGTTACTTCGGCAAGCCGGCGAAGTGATTGCCGCGGCTGCTCCTGATGGCGACATCAAGCGCGAAGACCCTCTGCTCCGCGAATATCTGCGAGAGATCACGAAGGAGTTGGTCGGGCTGGACTCGCCGAGCGGGACGTTTTCCGCGATATCACTTTACGAAAACCTTGCCGGTGGCAATTACGCGGCAAACCCGCGAGTCGCTGCTTTCCTTAACTATTACCAGAGTCGCGGGCGAGCGCGGCTGCTAATCGGACAGGCTCGATTAACTTCGTACCGGCCAATGATGGCGCAAATTTTTCGCGAGGAAGGCGTGCCTGAATGGTTGATTGGCGTCGGCTTCGTAGAAAGCACTTACAACTCTGCAGCTCACTCACCAGCGCAGGCCCACGGTATCTGGCAGTTCATTCCCGGAACAGGTGATCGCTATGGACTACGACGGACAGCGTGGACGGATGAGAGAGGAAGCCCGGAGAAATCCACGCGCGCCGCAGCGCGTTACCTCCGCGATCTGCACGCGCTCTTTGGTGATTGGCTACTCGCTTTAGCGGCCTACAACTGGGGCGAAGGTCATGTCGCCAAAGTTATTCATCGCACCGGCATCCGCGACTTCTGGACCATGGCTGATCGCGGTCTTCTGCCACTAGAGACAGCGAACTATGTGCCCTCGGTGCTCGCCGCATCGCGACTGTTGCTCGGAGACGGTAAACCCCTCACCAAGACACAATCAGCCTCAAAGATTTTAGAGGACTCGCGTGCTCAGGCTGAGACGAAAGTTCAGGGAGGTGGACGCTAGGTTTCCCAGATCCACCAGCAACGAGCAAAGAGCTGATGTGCGTCACCGATCTCTCCACTGTCTGGGTTGTCGGACAGGTCCTTGCTTTGGCGCCTTCACCTGGACACGCCCGGTAATTTGTTCGGCAATCCCGCGTCCTGTAAGCGTCAGTTCCTCCAAATTGGATAGAGATGGCGCGCGATGCAAGAGAACTGACAAGAATCTAAAAAAAAATTACTGAAAGAGTCTTGAAAGTCGCCCCTGCAGGATGTATAAGGCAAGGCAACTGGGTGTTGGCTGAATGTCACACCCCCGGTACGGCTAGTTGAGCTTGCTCTTAGCTGTGCTGAGAGAGCGGCGGCGGGGTGAGGACGTTGCCGCTCTTATTTTGCGCAGCCGCAGCAATGAGCTTTAGTTCCGTGTCGGTGATCGCCAACTCATTGCGCTAGCGACGCGCCTCTGGCAGAAGCATCTCTGATCGGTGTCTATAGCAATTCTGAATACGAATTCGTGAATCCTCACAGCGCAATTCTATCATCGACATCCCTGTACGGCTGGGTTCAGCGAAGCTTTTTCCAGCGGTGCTGTGCTACCACTCTGCGGCTGGTAGGTGTAGTATCAAAGTCACACCGAACGGCAAAAGTTTTCGAACAACTGTTGCGAGCTCCTTCCCCCTTTGCCTTTCTATTACATCTATTGCAAGGAGATACTGAAAATGAAGTTTTCGATGCGAAAAACGGCGATTAGTGCGGTAGGCGTGGTCTTGTTGCTGGCGTTTTCCGCGAACCTGGTATCGGCACAAAAGAAGAAGAGCAGACTCCAGGATGCCACGCGCCATGCCACTGCGGCGGCGAAGGTTTTTACGGAAATTATGAATGTGCGGGAAAAGGCAATTCCCAAGGAATTACTGGACAAAGCTGAAGCGATTGCGGTGTTCCCAGAGGTCGTCAAAGCAGCTTTTATTTTTGGCGGGAAAGGCGGCCAGGGCGTAATCAGCCGGCGAACGCGCAACGGCTGGTCGGCGCCTGCGTTTTTCAACCTGAGTGGCGGAAGCTTTGGCGCTCAGATCGGAGCCACAAAAACAGATTACGTTTTGCTGGTAATGAACGAGGACGGCTTGAACGGTCTGTTGAAAGACAAGTTTGAGATTGGCGGCGAGGTGGGTGTGGCCGCTGGTCCCGTTGGGCGCGAAGCCGCCGCCTCCACCAATCCAAGGTTGGATGCCGGCATCCTTTCATACTCTCGTAGCAAGGGCCTTTTCATCGGAGCGGCTTTAAAAGGCGCGGTGATCAGTCCGGACAATGATCTGAACGAGGCGGTCTATGCCATGAAGGCAAAGGAGGTTTTGACAAACGGCTCAATGACGTTGAGTCAAATGCCCGCCGGCGTTCGTATCTTCCCGCGAACTCTTGCGCGCTACTCACAACGGGGCCATTAAAGAAAAAGTAATCTCACGGTCTATGGCGCGCGACAAGTACTTGACGCATTTGTTAACGCGCCATAGAATGCCCGCTAACTTCAGGTGGTCTGGTTAGTGGCTTGAGATCGAATTGGTCAATTTGAAATGAAGCTCCCACGCACACAACGACAGAAAGAGGTTTTCGATTACCTCATTCGCTTCCTCGAGCGACGCGGTTACATACCTTCCTACACCCAGATCGCTAAGCACCTCGGAGTAAGTTCACGAGCCACAGTTGCCAAGCACATCAAGGCGCTTGAGCGACTCGGATTGATTACCATCCATAACGAGGATGGATCTTTCGCCCTCGTCATCAACGAACAAGCGACACAGCCACCGCCGCCGCCGCCTTCGCGGGATTCGGAGTTGCTTTGGGAGATTCCAATGGCTGGGGTAATCGCCGCGGGCCAACCGTTAGAAGTGATCCCTGACGGTGAGTTGATCGCAGTGCCGCGCTTCTTGCTGGGCAGTGTGAAACCGGAGAATGTCTACGCTTTGAAAGTTCAGGGCGATTCGATGATCGACGAGCACATTTGTGACGGAGATATTGCCTTGATCGAGAATCGGCCTGAAGCTCATGACGGCGAGATCGTGGTTGCGCTGCTCGACGAAACACATGCAACTCTAAAGCGGCTCTACCGCCATGGGGCGGAAGTTGAGCTGCGTCCTGCCAATTCCCAACTCGAGTCGATTAGAGTGCCCGCCGAACAGGTCCGCGTCCAGGGCATCTTCTGCGCTCTACTGCGTCCCTCTAACTAAAACACCCTGTTTTTGCTGGGGGTTTATGCTTTTTGGCCCCGCCGTCTGGCGGATATCTCCGCTTGGAAATTGCCCTGAGCGTTCGCTCTTCTACTCCTCAGAACCCGATCAGCGCAATTCAGTTCAACCCCCCATGCAAGGCCACGCAAGCGTTTGTAGATCTCGATTAGTTAGTCGAAGCTGCGCAAGGGCATCTCAGGAGAGCGTTGCAGCCAGTTCGTTTCAGGGTAGCAGCAATCACCGCTAATCACATGAAGCGTGTAGGCGTGGCGTGATTTGGCGGAGCGGTTGGCCAGACTCTTGTGTGGTAGGAGCCCATGGAGAACTATCAGAGTACCTTTTCTCACTTCAAGTGGAACTAGTTTCTCTTCCGGCCACGGGCTGGAGTCAAAAATATCAAAGGTCATCCCACCTTCCGCGTTTCGTACCCAACGTGATCTCAATCCGAGTTGGTGCCCGCCGGGAAGCGCCCACAGACAGCCGTTCTCAATCGTTGCGTCTTCGAGCGCAAACCACAAACCAGCAATGTCCTGTGGTTCGGTGTAAAGAAAAGTGCTGTCTTGATGAGCGGTGACTTCGCCGCCGATCTTCGGTTGCTTGAAGATGTACATTCCTTGCAGCAACAACGGACGCTCAATGCCCAGGTCGGAAACCAGGTTTCTAATGTCTGGCGTTCTTGAAAATTCGCTGAAGATTGGATCGAGGTCGTGAAGCGCATGCCCGATCTTGTTAATCGACTGTTCTTTGCTTTGCTTGAGCGTGCCGTCTGGCAGGAAGGCATCTTCTTCAAAAAAGAAACGAATCTTGTCGCCCGAGTTCAGGAAGTAATCATCACTCAGGCGGTTCTGTTCTCGTGTAGAGAAGATCGAGACAATGCCGCTCGGGTCGAACTCCCGAACCATCTCTGCGGCGCGCGCACGCAAGCGATCGCAAGAGGCGCCGTCTACAAAATCTTCGAGGATTAGATAGCCGTCACGTCCGTATTGAGTCAGTTGGTCGTTACTTATTAGCATTTGTCGTCCTCAAAGCCGACTCGTTGCGCCGTCCAGCGGAGGTGGTAGAATACCAGACATGGCTAAAGAGATTTTAGATTCTGCATTGTGGGAGCGCTTTGAAGCAGCCGCGCGGCTAAGACGTCGCGATCCTGTTCGTCTGCTTAAAGAGTTCATGAGAGAGCGCCTTGATGTTTGGGAAGATCAGAAGCTGGACAGACAATTGAAGAAAGCGGCGCGCCTCAGTGGTCGTTGTGAAGAAGATGCGGTTGAGATTGTGCGACACCACCGCGTGAACCGGAACGGTCCACGTGCCTCCTCGTAAGCGTCGCATCCCGGTCGTTTTCGACACCAACGTCCTGGTGGGCTTTTACCTTAGCCGCTCTCCGACCTCGGCGAATCAGCAGGCGTTCCGCCTGTGGCGCGATCAAAGAAGAATTCAACTGATAATCAGCGATGACGTGTTGCGGGAATATCTTGAAGTTCTGGCACGCCTGACAATACCGGCGCCTCTAATCACACGATTGGAAGAGCGTTTGATTCGAAGGAGTACAGTAACGCACGTGAGCTTAGGTTCCCGTCCACAGGTCAGCCGTGACCCTGACGACAACGTTATGATAGCCACTGCTCGGTCCGGCAAGGCACGGTTTGTGGTCACGAACGATCGCGACCTGCTGGAAATCACCACGGTTGAGCAAGCCAGACTGCGTCTGAAGGTCGTTACGCCTCAGGCGTTCGTAGCGATTGTTAGAGCGGGAGGATGAACCTGATGGTTAGATTTGTTGGAGCCGGCTGCCGGAGTTGAACCGGCGACCTTCTAATTACGAATCAGACGCTCTACCAACTGAGCTAAGCCGGCTTCGAATGCAGTCACTGAAGGTGCCTGCGCGCGCGAGATTGCACTATACGAACGCGCAGTTTGCAGTGTCAAGCAGGCGAATAGAAATGGGGAGGACGTGAGCGATATGGGCAGAGAGCAGATGAGAAACCTCGAGATTTCCAAGATTGGCGCCAGCCAGGTAAATGAATTCGAATACCAAAAGCATCAGGGCGAGATGTCGGAACAGGAACATCCAGGCCAGCAGGGACGCGGCGGTAAGCGACTGACGCAAGCTGAGCGCGTGGCCCAGGTGATGGCGGCCGCCCACAAAAAGGTCGAGAAAAAGCGCAAGAAAGAGGGAGCGAAGTCGCCTTCCAAGAAGAGTTCGGGTGCCAAACGGAAAGCTGAGAAGTGAGCAAGCAGATCTTGCAGGAGTTGATCCGCATACCCCGTACGGTTGAGGTGCTGCCGGCGGCAAGTCAGCCGCGCCCATTAGGCGTTTACCGACGCGCCGCGCTGTTTGCGGTCTGCTTTGTAATGTTGCTCGGGAGCGCTGCGCACGCACTGCGGGCTCAACAGGGACAACAGGGATCGGCGACACCGCGCAAATTGTCGTCAGCAGAGAAGATTGTGGATAACTATTGGAAGGCTATCGGTGGCAAGAAGCGGGTCGCAACGATAAGAGATGCTACTTACGAATGGACGATTCAACTCAAAGACCAGACGATGGGGCTTGCCAAAACGCAAACTAAAACGCCTTCGTCTGTGCGCACTGAGATGAGTTTCGGAAATGGTCAAATAATCTCAGCGGCAAATCCCAGGTCAGCGTGGACACATGGGCTTGATGGCAAACTCCACACGTTGACCGATGCGGAAGCAGCGGCCGCGAGACTTCAGGCAGTCCTTGATGCCAGCCATTTACTCGACGTCAAAAAGAGTAATGTGCTGGCGCGCGTTGTTTCGTTCAAAGACGCTGCGGCAGGTCCTGCTTACGTAGTGGAATTTTCTCTCCGCAGCGGTGCGCGGTTGCGATATTTGTTCAGCGCCAGTACGAAGCTGCTGGTCAGTATCGAAGATGACGCGCGCAAAACTACCACTCGCTTTGAAGACTATCGGTCCGAGGGAAACATTCTTGAGCCGCATCGCGTCACCATAAACGTCGGCGGCACGGGGGAGTTGACGCTTCTACTTCAACGCGTAAGTTACAACAACGGAGTTACCGATTCGAGTTTCGATCCGCCGCGGGCCGCTGAATCGTTGGATGTCGCGGCGCTACTGCGCGAAGTTTCACGCAATCAGGATGAACTGGAAAAGCGAACGGCTGAGTATTCGTTTTTGCAGAAGGAAACTGATCGGGAGATAAACAGCAAGGCCGAAGTTAAGAAGGAAACGGTCAAGGTGTTTGAAGTCTTTCCGATCGCCAACCGCGAGCCGGTAATGAAATTGATAAGCGAGAATAGCGTTACACTTGCGGGCGAACGCGCGACCAAAGAGCAAAAGAGAGTTGAAGAAGAATTTGCCAAGGCAGAACGCGAAAAGGATAGGGACCTGCAACGAGTGCAAAAGAAGCGCGCCGAGCGCGATCGAAAGACAGCTGCCAGGGAAAAGGAAGGCGAGGATGACGACGTAGACATCTCAGGGTTCTTGAGGGTGTGCGAATTTGTTTCTCCGCGTCGCGAGCGCTTCCGCGATCGTGATGCCGTAGTATTCGACTTTCGACCGCGCCCCGGTTTCAAGTCGAGCAATCGCCAGGAGGACTTGATTTCGAAACTCGTCGGCGTTGTTTGGATCGATCCCGCCGACAAGCAGGTGATGCGGCTCGAAGCGAGGCTGGCAGAAGGATTCAAGATGGCTGGCGGCCTGCTGGTTAACTTGCGTCCCGGCGCTGCGTTTGTAATGGAGCAGACGCGCATGGTGGAGGGGGTTTGGTTGCCGCGCCTGGCGCAGATCAATCTTTCCGTGAAGGTCCTTCTGTTTGGCGGCGGCGATTTCAACAAGACAATCGAATGGAGCGACTACAAACATTTTTCGGGCGACGTCAGTGATTACAAACTCGAGGCACCGAAGACTGAGCCATCGCAACCAAACGCTCCGGTGATAAAAAAGCCGTAAGGTCCGTGGCTTTGCGCCCACGGTGCGGAAGCTCCTTAATGATTGTTTAGAAGGTGGGCGTTGCCCACCGGTTCAACGTTGAGACGGCGGGCAATGCCCGCCTCTAAACGTCGCTGAAGGAATAAATGAGCATAGTAAACGTAATCGGAGGTGGATTGGCGGGAGTTGAGGCCGCATGGCAGGCGGCGCGCGCAGGCGCTCAGGTGCGTCTCTACGAAATGCGTCCAGTAACCCAAACACCCGCTCATCGCACGGACAAACTTGCCGAGATCGTCTGTTCCAATTCACTGAAATCGGACGAACCCGGCAGCGCACCCTTCCTCTTGAAGGAAGAGTTGCGCCGCGCTGGCTCTCTCGTGATGGATTCCGCTACCGCGACTCGCGTTCCTGCGGGCGCAGCGCTTGCAGTCGATCGTCACAAATTCGCCGAGCTCATCACGGAACAGATCGAAAACAACCCAAACATCGAGCTGGTCCGTGAAGAGGTGAAGAACATTGCCACTGACGAGATGACCATTATTGCCACGGGCCCGCTTTCGTCGGACGCGTTGACTGCCGAGATCATGAAACTCACCGGCAGCGATCAGCTTTACTTCTATGATGCCATCGCTCCAATCATCGCCGCGGATTCAGTTGATCGCTCGGTTGCGTTTCTGGCTGCTCGCTATGGCAAAGGCGGCGACGACTACTTGAACTGTCCCTTCGATGAAGAGCAGTACGCGCGCTTTTACGGCGCCCTAATCGAAGCTAAGAGCGTGCCGCTTCATCGCTTCGAGGAGACGCGCTGGTTCGAGTCGTGTTTACCAATTGAAGAGCTGGCACGTCGCGGCGTTGACACGCTGCGTTTCGGCCCGATGAAGCCGGTGGGTCTCCGGGATCCGCGCACTGGTCGCGAACCTTACGCGGCCGTACAGTTGCGCCAGGAAAATTTAATGGCAGATGCGTACAGCCTTGTCGGGTTTCAAAATCATCTACGTTATGGCGAACAGGCGCGAGTGTTGCGGCTGATACCGGGAATGGAGCAGGCGGAGTTTCTGCAGTTTGGTCAAATTCATCGGAATACTTACATCTGCTCGCCGCGGGTGCTGGCGCCGACGATGCAGATGCGCGAGCGACCCAACATTTTTTTCGCCGGGCAAATCACCGGGGTCGAAGGTTACGTTGAATCGGTGGCGATGGGTTGGCTCGCGGGACAAAACTCTGCACGACTGTCTTTGGGTCGTGCCCTAATTCGCGCGCCGCGTTTGAGTGCAATGGGGGCCCTGGCGCGCTACGTTTCCAATACGGAAACTAAAAATTTCCAACCCGTGAATATTACCTTTGCTTTGCTTGAGCCGCTTGCAGAACAACATCGAAAGCGTTTTCGTGGAAAACGAGACAGGCACCAACTCCAGGTCGAACTGGCGTTGAAAGAATGGGACGATTGGCTTCAAGGAACACGCGACGAGGTGCCGGCTTTGCAGGCCGGGGCATGAGGGCACAGCCTTTATTAAATATTCGGTGGCCTAAGATTCGATCCGTGTCGATAGTTTTCCTGTTGCTTGGTCTCAGTCTCGCGACCGTTGTCGTTGCGCAATCAGGACGCAATAAGGAAAAACTGCCAAAGGCTTCGACGACGAAGCCTAGCGGTCCGATCGCAGAGCCGGCAAAGCCTGCTACAGCTCCCAACTCCAGGACGCAAACTTCTGGTACTCAATCCCTTCCAAGAGATTCTCAGAAAGATAGCTCCGGCGATGAGGTCGATCCCAATGACACCGTGCGCGTCAGTTCAAACCTCGTCCCTATCCCGGCCTCGGTGGTAGACCCTAAGGGTTTCGCTATCATTGGCTTGAAGCTCGAGGATTTTGAGTTGCGGGTTGACGGACAGGTGAAACCCATCAGCGATATGACGCGGACGGAAACGAGCGTGCGTCTGGCAATGCTTTTCGACAATAGCGGCAGTTTGGATATGGCGCGCGAGTTTGAAAAGCAGGCGGCGAGGCATTTTTTTCGTAGAGTAATGCGGCCGGCGGACGAAGCGGCAGTTTATTCGATTGAGTCGGAAAGCTACCTGGCCCAGCCACTCACCAGCGATATTTCACTGCTCGAGCGCACGATTGAAAGCTTTGGCAAGCCGGAAGGATCGACTTCGCTCTTCGATGCGATCATTGATGCCGCTGAATATCTGCGCCCTTACACTGGCCGCCGAGTGCTGGTCATCGTTTCGGATGGCGTAGAAACTACCAGCCGGAATGATTTTGAGACGACAATCCAACGAGTGCTCGCTGATGACTGTCAGATTTTCATAGTGCAAACCGGACTCTACGACGGCGCTAACCTGCGCGCGCTTGCAGCCGAGCGAAGGATGGAGCAGCTCTCCGGCCAAACCGGTGGCGCCGTTTACATTCCCAAAACGACAACTGAGCTGGATCAGGCCTTCCAGCAGATCGCTGCTGACCTCGCACATCAATACGTGTTGAGCTATTACCCTGGCGAGGAGCGTCGCGATGGTCGTTTTCATACGATTGATCTGCGGGTCAAACCGCGAAAAGACGTGCGCGTGCGCGCGCGCAAGGGCTACTATTCCCCGAAGGCTGCGAACGTTGCGGCCAATGGGTGGTAAACGATTGGATTTCAGATCTGAGTTTTGAGATCTGAAGTTGGAGTTCTATGGAGCAACTGTTAACCCAGTTTCTCGAGCACCTGCGTTACGAGCGCAATCTCAGCGAACACACCCTACGCAACTACGCGAGCGACCTCCAGCAGTTTTACGATTACCTTTCGCCGGTGCACGCTAAGACAGGGAAGAGAACGGAACCGCCCCTCGCAACGATAGATCACATCACCGTCCGTGAATGGCTGGCAACGCTGCACGCGGCGCGGAAACAGAAAACTTCCATCGCGCGCAAGCTCGCCGCCCTGCGCACATTTTTTCAATTCCTGGTGCGTGAAGGAATGCTGGAGATGAATCCGGCGAAGCTCGTCTCGACGCCGCGACTCGAAAAGAAACTCCCAAAACACCTCTCGATTGAAGAAGCCATTAAGTTTGTGGAGACTCCCAACCTGGAAACAGATTTGGGCAAACGCGACCGGGCAATGCTGGAATTGATGTATGCGACGGGCGTGCGCGTCGCGGAGTTGACCAAGCTAAATTTTGGCCACATCGATTTCAAAAATAAATTGATTCGCGTGACCGGGAAGCGTCGCAAGGAACGCATTGTGCCTTTTGGCGAGCCGGCGCTGGAGGCTTTGAAAACTTATCTGGATGTTCGCGAAGGATTATTAAATGCGGCCCCTGTTTCCGAACGAGAACCCGAGGCGCTGTTTCTCAACTACCAGGGGACACGAATAACAACTCGTTCCGTGGGCCGCATGGTTGAAAAGTACATACGCATCTGCGCCGGAAGATACGACATCAGCCCCCACGCACTACGCCATTCTTTTGCCACCCATCTGCTCGACAGCGGCGCCGACCTGCGCGACATTCAGGAACTGCTCGGCCACGCCCGCCTCTCAACTACCCAGATCTACACGCACGTTTCCATGGAAAAATTAATTCAGGTTTACGATAAGGCGCATCCCAAAGCCTAGTCCAAAGTCCAACGTCCAAAGTCCAATGTCCTTTTTCCGGAGCTAGAGACTTAGATTGCAAGCTTGATGATCGACTATCGACCATCGCCTGTCGAAGGCCTTCAGTCTCCTCTAAACAAACTTTGGACTTTGGACGTTAGACTTTGGACTATCAGAGCGTGGCATGCTCGTCTTCGCCGTTGGCGGCCTCAATGATCGCCTGGCAGTTAGCGTCGTAGCGGGCAGTAGGCAAGGCCTCAAGGCGTCGTTCGTCAATGACCTTGCCGCACCGAGTGCAGGTTCCGTATGAGCCTTCCTCGATTCGCAGGAGTGCCTGATCGATGTCAGCAACCATTTGAGATTCGCGTTCACCCGAACGTAAAGCGAGCTCCTTGCTAACATCCTGCACGGAGAGGTCGACCGTATCTTTGACGTCGTTATCGGAGAGTTCGAGTGCAGCTCCCTGATCCTCGCGAATATGATCTGTATGCTGGCGGATTTCCGCGAGAAGTATTTTCTTGAAGTGGGCTAGTTTCTCAGGCTGCATTGTTACCCCTTGCATTTGTGTTCCAGTTTCCAAAATGTCCCTTACCTTATCTGCCA
>JBGPYG010000135.1:0-8654 GCA_041493085.1 Pyrinomonadaceae bacterium
ATGAGATGTCGCCATACTGCGCGGCCAGGTTCTGAAAGAACGGCAGCGGGCCCTTGCGATAAGCGAACAAACCGGAAAGCGGAAAAATCCGGCGCGGACCAGGGGGATACAAAGTTACTGGCATAGACGCATTCTAACAGCCACGAGTGGCTCGCCCTCAACATCGCCAAAGCTAGGGTACTCTTCCAGGTACCGTCATCCGTGCGTTGAATCTATGTACTTCGAGATCATTGGCGCTATAGCCGACATACACAGAATTGCGATAGGCAGTTCAATTCGCGACCTCGCACGTTTGCGAGAGCAGTATGGAGCCGGACGTTGGCGAAAGCTCAAAGGTGTTGCCACGGTCCGCCTCGCCAATGGTAGGATAAGGAAGGTCGAGTTGCATTGGTATGAAGCACACGGCGTGGGAAAAAGGAAGATGAAGATCAAACGCTATTTGGATTAGAAAGTCATGAACCGTCCAAAAACAGAAACGCGATTTGTCCTTTGTATCCGGAATGACGATTGCGAAGATTTGGAACCTCGCAAGGTATATCAAGTCCTGCCTGATGAATCCGCAGTCGCTGACGGTTACATTCGAATAATAGATGAGTCAGGCCAAGATTATCTTTATCCTCATGATTATTTTGTTCCCATAGAATTGCCGCAGGCTGTTCAGAAAGCTCTCTTATCCGCAGCTTAGAGCCGGCACCAGCGGGACGATATTTCCGGTTCCAGGTTCGGAGAATGATCCGTGTCACTCGAATTCGCCGTTCAATATCCTTGTGTGCTGCGCGCTCGCTACTCCGAAAGCCATCTGCGTGAGTGGGGGCGGCTTAGCAATCTCCACGCACGTCTGACCACCGGCGACACGGCCGCACCTTCGCCGGAAAAACTCGAGTGGGTGGAAAACGCGCGTGAAGAGATCGAACTTATGCAGGCTGAGACTGCGATCTGTTTAAGCTGTCCGGCATGTTTGCCCGAAGGCACTGAGGGGTCCGCCGGCGAAGGCGAAGCGGTGGGATGCCTGGGACGCATTACCTACCCAATCGAAGCGCAGTTTGAAAAATTTCTCGCCGACCGTGTGCAACTCGCACTGGACACTATTGACAGCGCGGACCAGCCACGGCTCTTGCGGATACTCATAGATTCAGAGTCGCCCTTTGACGGCGAAGCAACGAAGGAACTGCGGCGCGTTACCACGCCGGAGGGCTTACGTTTCTTTGAACTGCGCGTGCCGATTCGTTTGTCGCGGGAAGCAGTGCGACTGACGACTGACAACGTTTTCGATCTGCTCGCCGGATTTCGTTCCGACGATAGTGAACAAACCACCTACATTCGCGAGCTGCCCTTCGGAGCCGCAGCCGACTACTACGACTTTCTCGATCTAATCCTGCGCAACGATCTAAGCCAGTCGGAGATTGTTCGTCTCACTACGCGCGGCAAAACTTATTCACAGTTTCTCCGTCTGCTGGCGGCAATCGAACGGGCGGAAGCATTGAACGCGCGCGTGCTGCTCGATTAGATTAGCCGCGGATTTACGCGGATTAGACGAATCAGCAAAAACTCAACCGGTACTGTCATTCTTAATCTGATCCGCGTTCATCCGCGCAATTCCGCGGCTAATCCGGTGTTAACACCGATTTAAGTTGTCGTTAATGCGGCTTTAAGGCCGCAGGCTCATTCTGGGCACGGATCCGTGCATCTTCTAAAAAATGTTGGAGTGGAACCACCATGTTGACTAACAAAAACTTCATCAACCTCGCCTTCTCGTTTCTAGTTTCAGCCTTGCTGCTTCTTTTGCCGGGCAGCCACGCTGCGGTCGCTCAAACTATCGTGCAGTCCAGTTTTGCAGATACCCAGCCGTCCCGCTCCGAGACCAACGCCCTGGCCAGGAAAAACTCGTCTTCCACTACCAGCGAAAAACCTACCTCCACCGACGAGCGGCTGAATGCCCTCGAGCAGGCGCTCGAGCAACAAAACGCCAAGTTGGATCAACTGCAAAAAGTCATTGCCGAGCAGCAACAAACGATTCGACTACTCGCTGGCAAATTGAATGGAAACGAAGCATCGCCAACGCCATTGGCGGCGAGCGTCGCTGTTTCGCCGCAGCCAGTTCAATCTCCCGCAATTGAAGATCGTCTGAAGAAGGTCGAGGCGCGCGTGTCGGAAATCGGGGCGATCAAATTCAGCGGCGACATACGGCTGCGGGCGGAATCTTTTTTTGGTTTATCAAACAGCCTGACAAACGGCGCTAACCCGGCAGTGCTCGGCAACGAGCTAAGTCCGCGTCATCGCATGCGCCTGCGAGCGCGTTTGCAGATGCGCGGGTCGGTTAACGAAGAGTTTGACTGGGGATTGCGGTTCGCCACCGGGAGCTTCGCCGATAATATCTCAACCAACCAAACGCTCACGGATTTTTTCAACCGCAAACCATTCGCGCTTGATCAAGCCTTCGTTACCTATAAGCCGAAGCGGGCGCCTGGGCTGCGGCTCCAGGGCGGCAAATTCGAACCGCCGTGGACGTTCACTGAACTGACCATCGACAACGACTTGATGGTCGAAGGGTTTAACGAATCGTATTCGCGCGGCTTTAAGAAATCCAAGCTCAAAGACCTTACTTTTGTCGCCTGGCAACTTCCTTTCCTCGAACGCAACTCCGCTTTTGTGCGCAACAGCAATGGCACGGTCAACATCGACCAGTCACGTCGCGGCGGGCGCGACCTCGCGCTCTATGGCGCGCAGGTCCGCGCGCGTTTGGAGCCGAGCGCCAAAGTAGCGCTCAATCTTTCGGTTGCGGATCTCTACTTTTCAGGCACGCAGTTCATTTCACCAGTACAAGTTTTCGGGAATCAGTTGCTGCTTCCGGTAACCTTCACAATTCCCGCGTCCGGCACAACGCCCGCGCAAACAATTACTACGCAAGTGTCCATCTCACGCGATCTGCTCGTTGCCGGCAACGGCAACCTGGGACTGACGAACGCCAGCAACAATGCCACTAACCGCGACGGCCGCCTGGCCTCGGGCTACAACCTCGTCGATATGCTGGCCCGCCTGGAACTGAAAAATAGCAAACGCTTTCCGGTGACACTCCTCTTCAATTTCGTTACCAACACGCAAGCGCATGACGTTGTTACCGCCGGGCCTGGAGGCGCAGATCTGCTTTTGCCGAATAACGAGAAGCACGGCTTCTGGGGTGAAGTTCAGGTGGGGTCAACGAAAGCACGCGGCGACATGTTGTTTGGCTACACGTTCCTGCGCATTCAAAAAGATGCGGTGCTTACGCCCTTCAATTTTTCCGATATAACCCAGCAGTCCGACATGCGCGGGCACCGTTTCCAATTCTCCTATGCCGCCGATCCGCGAGTAACATTTACTGTAACCGGAATTGTTACAGAGCGTCCGAACGGCGTGCTCGGTCCCTTCGGCACAACTCCGCCGGGCTCGTTGAATCGCGCGACGACACGCCTACAATTCGATACCGTGCTCAAGTTCTAGCAAGGGACCCATAGCCGCGGATAAACGCGGATTCCGCGAATCTGAAAAACCTTCCCGAGCTGGTACTCGTATTTTCTGATCAGATCCGCGTGTATCCGCGTAAGCCCGCGGCTAATTTCGTTTGCCGCGCAGTAAACCTGACAGCAGCGTTGTGATAGTCTGTCGTCCAACAAAGTGGTGACTCAGGTCGACAAGCGGGCGAGCAGAATAAGCAACCGCGCACGCAGGATGCGGACGCGCGTGCGTGAGACACGCCGGGAAATCGAGCGCATTGCCAACACGCCTACCCTCGGTGGACTCTTCCTTTCCTTCCTAAAGATCGGTACGGTCGGCTTCGGCGGCGGGCTGGCCGTTATCGCGCAAATCAGAACGCTCGTGGTGCGCCAGCGGCACTGGCTTACGGAACAGGACTTTGCCTCCGGCTTTGCGCTCGCGCAGACTTTGCCGGGCACGGCCGCCGGTAATGTTGCTACCTATGTTGGGCTTAGATTGCGTGGCTGGCGCGGCGCCGGTGTATCGATCGCGGGTTTCATTCTGCCGTCGATGCTGATGATGATTGTGCTGGCGATTCTCTACCGCCGCCTCCGATACCTGCCCGATACCGATCGTCTTTTTCACGGACTAAACGCAGCCGTGGTGGCGCTGATAATCGTCACAGCCTGGCGCATGGGTCGCAACACTCTCGGAAAGCCGTGGCAGTGGTTCCTGGCCGTGTTCGCCTGCATCGTAGTGGCGTTCTTCAGCGCGACTGTGATCGAGGTGGTGCTGGCCGCGGGTCTGGTCGGAATATTTATCGACTCGTTTGCTGAGAAGCAACTGCGCAAACTGGGACAACTTCATGGCGTGGCATCGCGGCGCAAGCGGATCGCAGCTCGTATGACATTGCAGCGACGACGCCGTCGGATTCGAGAAACTCATTTTGTGGGTGGGTATCTAACACGCGCGATGGCAGAAGAGCGCGTGCGCCGAGCGGCATTGTCGGCCCAGGCTGAAATGACTGTCGCTGAAAACGCAGTGGTAGAGGACGCTTCCGCAAACGATGCTTCACGCGATCCTAAACAGGATCAGAACCACGACTCGCAGACGTCTTCGAAGAAACTCCGTTCCGCTGTCTTGTTCGGAGTTTCCATGCCGATCCTCGCCAAGGTCGCATTGCTGTTGACGCTCTCAACCCTCTTCCTGCGCATCGGGACGATCACTTTTGGAGGTGGCTTCGTGATGATTCCGTTGATAGAAGCGGAGGTGGTTGATTCTCATCATTGGCTTACTCACCAGGAATTCGTAGACGCTACCGCCCTCGGTCAAATCACGCCCGGCCCCGTCTTGATAACCGCAACCTTCATCGGCTATCGCGTAGCGGGAACGCTGGGCGCGCTGCTCGCAACAGTAAGCATTTTTCTACCGTCCTTTCTGATGATGGTGGTGGCGGGCTCATCGCTCGCGCGTTTCCATACGAATAAGATAGTGCAATCGTTTTTGAAGGGCGTCACACCCGCAGTCGTGGGTTTGCTGGTCGCGGCAGGTATCAGCATCGGACGCGCCGGTATTCATAGTTGGGTGGGTTTGTTGATTGCAGTCATAGCGGGCTTCGTGCTGGTACGCTTCCGCCCGAATGCTATTTGGGTGATCCTGGGCGCCGGCTTACTTCGATTCGTACTGGGCTTCTTCGTGGCCTGAATAAGATTGGGCAGAAGCCCGACCATTAGGGAGGGCTCCATGCCGCGGCAAAGCCCTTTCTAACGGTTGGGCTTCCGCCCGGATTCCTAATCTGATCCGCGTTTATCTGCGTAAATCCGCGGCTAACTACCTTGTCTTACCAAACCTGACAACGCTGCTCCGGCGGACGCACCATCGCGTCGCCCAGTTTGCAACTAAACGCTTCGGCAAACTGCGGCATGTTTGAGAGTGGCCCGTTGACGCGGAAACGACCGAGCGGATGCGGGTCCGTCAGAATCTGTTGGCGCATCGCTTCTGGCGTCTGTTTCCTGCCCCACACCTGCGCCCATCCCAGGAAGAAACGCTGTTCGGGCGTGAAGCCGTCGATGTCAGCCGGGCGCGGTTTGCCCTGCATTGATTTCTGGAAAGCAAGCCAGGAGATTTTCAAACCGCCGAGGTCGCCGATGGATTCTCCCAGGACGAGTTTGCCATTCTGGTTCAGGCCGACTTCTTCGACGCGGAAGCTGGAGAACTGACGCTCGACGCAGTTGGCGCGGTCCGTGTAGTTCTTTGCATCCGCCTCCGTCCACCAGTCTTTGAGATTGCCCTGGAGATCAAACTTGCGTCCTTGATCGTCGAACCCGTGCGACATCTCATGCCCAATGACCGCGCCAATCGCTCCGTAGTTGAGAGCGTCGTCGGCGGTCAGATCGAAGTAAGGCGGTTGCAGAATGCCTGCCGGGAAAACTATCTCGTTCATCAGAGAGTTGTTGTAGGCGTTGACCGTTGGAGGCGTCATGCCCCACTCGGTGCGGTCAACGGGCTGCCCGAGCTTCGCGAGGTTCCTGCGCCGCTCGAATTCGCTGGACCGCAACAGGTTGTCAATAAATGAGGCGCGCTCGATCTTCAACGCCGAGTAATCACGCCACTTGTCCGGATAGCCTATTTTGACTGCAAAGGCGTTTAGTTTGGCGATAGCGGCCTGGCGCGTCGGCTCGCTCATCCAGTCGAGTGTCGGGATGTCTTCGCGCAAAGCCACGATGAGGTTGTTGACCAACTCCTGCATGCGCGTTTTCGCTTCGGGAGGGAAAGCTTTCTTCACGTAGACTTCACCGAGCGCCTCGCCAAGATTCTGATCGGTGGCGACAACACAGCGACGCCAGCGCGGCTGAATCTCTTTCGTGCCGTTCAAAGTCTTGCCGTAGAAATTGAAATCCTCGTTCACGAAAGCTGTCGAGAGCGCGTTGGCCGCGTCGTGAACAAGATGCCAGCGCAGATACGTTTTCCAGTCATCAACGGGAACGCTCGCGAGCATTTGGTCTACGCCTTTGAAGAAGTCCGGGTGAGCGACGTTTATTTCGGTAAACTTCGGTGCGCCGACTTTCTTGATGTAAGTGGCCCAGTCGAAGTTCGCCATGACGTTCTTCAAGTCTGCCGGAGACATTTTGTGATACTGTTTCGAGGCGTCGCGGCGCGAAACACGATCCAGAGAAACTTGCGCCAGTTGCGTCTCAATCTTCATCACCGTCTGCGCTTCAGCCGCAGCTTTGTCGGCATCGTCACCCAGCAGCTTGAACATGTTGGCTACGTGCTGCACGTAGGCGTCGCGCGTACTCTTCGATTTTTCGTCGTCTTTGAGATAGAAGTCGCGGTCGGGGAGGCTGAGGCCACCCTGCCCGGTGATGGCGATCACGCTGTCGCTCTTCTTGAAGTCCTGCCCGGCGCCGAAACCAAATATCGCGGGTACGCCGATTCGATGCAGGTGGGCGAGCATTGCGGGCAGGTCGCGCGAGCTCTTCATCTTGTTGATGGCAGCGATTTCCTTCGCGAGGGGGCTGGCGCCCGCCGCTTCGACCTTGGCTTCGTCCATGCAGCTCGCATAGAAGGAACCGATCTTTTGTTCGTTGCTGCCTTTCGGCGCCGCGGTGTTCTTGGCGGCGTCTTCCAGAATCTGGTGGAGGGCGGCGATATTCTTTTCACGCAAAGGGCTGGTGATGCCCCAGGTCGAGAAAGCTGCCGGGATTTCGTTTTTAGCGATCCAGCCGCCATTTGCGTATTGGTAAAAATCCTCGCAGGCCTTACAGGTCGTCGTACACATGTTGGCCGGATCGAAGCCGCGCGGGGCAGTTTGGGCGAAGACAGCCAGACCGACTGCTGCAGCGATCACCAGCGCAATCAAAGGGCGCAGGTTGAGATAACGCATAGAGATGCTCCTTAAAAGAAAAGTTGTACAGGTTGACGCTGGCACGTAGACTACAGATATTTACTAGAAGTCGCGGGATTTGTCAGTACCACCTGCGATGCGGGTGGGTTTCTGCCTGGCTATTGCGCAACTAATACGCGCGTTCGGCCAGAAGGTTTCTCAGCTACCGAGAATGTGATTGACCGACGGGCGAGTTAGCACTTAAATAGGGCCATCATTGGAACGCGCTACAATTCTCCTATGGTGAAGTATCTGGATCTAACAACCTGGGCCCGTCGTGATGTTTTTGAGTTCTTCCTTGGCTTTGACAAGCCTTACTTCAACATCTGTACGCAGCTCGATATCACGAGGCTGCTGGCCCTACTTCGCGATCGCCCTGACGTCAGTGTGATGTTGGCCTATCACTACTTCGCACTTCGAGCCGCAAACGAGATCGAACCATTCCGCTACCGGCTGAGAGATGGCAAGGTGATCGTCCACGACGTGATCCACGGCGGCACCACCGTGCTGTTGCCGAACGAGAACTTTACCCTTGCCTATTTTGAATATGATCCGAACTTCGAAACGTTCATTACCCAGGCTGATCGCGCGGTGAAAGAAGTGCTGGCAGGCGACGGCGCCTTCAGGCCAAACACAAGGGACGACATGATTCACTGCACGACGTTGCCCTGGCTATCGTTCACAAGCTTTTCGCACGCGCGGAATTGGGGTCGCGAGGATTCCATTCCGAAGATTGCCTTCGGGAAATTCGTAAAGGGGCAGGAGCGAACACTGTTACCCTTCTCCGTCGAGGTACATCATGCCTTGATGGATGGCCTTCATGTCGGTCGATACGTGAGCCGGCTGGAAGAGGCGCTGGCGGAGCCGGAGGCTTATATCGGTTCGGAAAAACTTTCGGACAGTAGCCAGGCGGCAAAAGGATGACTGTCCCGGGCCGCCGATTCATGAAAACAGTCCCTGGCGTTTTTTGTTGCAAACTCCAACAAATTATTGACAGGCCCGAGACGCCTTAACTAGAATGTGCCGACCTTGTAACAGACCACCGAAAAAGTTCTAAACAAGATCTGGCTGAGTCAGGTCTTAAAGCCACAGGAGAAAATCATGCGCAATGCCCCCCTTCGCTCCTTCGCCCTTTTGGCCAAAGGATTAAGTATTTGTCTGCTAGTCACGTTCGTATTTGCCTTAGGCGCGCTGGCACAAACGCAAATCACCAGCGGAACTATTCAGGGCACGGTCCTGGACGCAAACGGCGCCGCGGTACCCGGCGCCGGCGTTGAACTCAGGAACATCGGAACAAACCTTGTCCGCGATTTGA
>JBGPYG010000197.1:0-7096 GCA_041493085.1 Pyrinomonadaceae bacterium
CAGGTCTGGTACGTTACAAAAGGCTGGGCAAAGGACAAGTCACATTTCAGACCCTTCGACAGGCTCACGATCCGTCCAACCCGTCGAGCATGAAACGCGCTCCGGGGGAATTATTCATTTTGGCTATTTTGGCTGAGCAATGGTAAGACTCCAACAGAACGTCAACCAGCAAGCATCGGCGAGAATGGAGAATCTCAAAGAGTAATCCAAGTGCCAGCCGATTTTTTCAATACGCTATAGGTCTCTCGCATAAGGATGCAACGTTTAGTCGTGGTGGGTTTCACGCTCGCAATCCCAGAGGGCGCGATCGACTGGAAGACATCGGTCGGACCTTCCTCAGCGGTTACAACCAAGTGCTCGACACGAATGAACTTGGAGCATTAGCTCGGCGATAGAGAACACGGAGGAGGAATTGCGCGGTTTCGCGTTTGAGGGCGCGGCCACCGCATTAACTTTATTGGACCACCTCACACCTTGGAACAGGGGACGGCTACAACGTTTCATTGCTGGGCCTGCAGCGCTATGCACTTATCCACCCAGCATAAAAACGTTGCCATCCGGGTCGGCGAAGTGGGCCATCAGGCCGCCCCAGGGTTGTTTGGCCAGCGGCTCCTTAAAGTGGATGCCTTTAGCGACCAAGTCATCATAAGTGGCCTGAACATCATCGGCATCGAAAGTAATGCCGGTAAAGCCGCCAATCGTGGCATCCTTCTGGCCGGGATTAGGTTTGGCCAGGGCCAGGTGGGTCTCAGCGCCGGAAGGGGCCACCTCTAACCAGCGAAAGCCGTTCATAGTTTGATCGGTTTTGACTTCAAAACCAAGCTTGTTAACGTAGAAGTCAAACGCTTTGTCTTGATCACTAACCCACACGCTGACCAGTTTTGTGCGATTAATCATTTTCTTCTCCTTTATCGTGATTGAACTGACGTCAATTGACCTCGATCAGTTGAGGTCAATTGACGTCTATCATGATTGAATTGACGACGATATTATATACCCCCCAGGCATTTGTTTTGTAAAAATTCCGGCAGCGGACTGGATTAATCATCTCGGCTAGCATCGCTGCGTGCAGAGATTAGGCTGGGCTAACCGCCAAGAGCTGCCCGAGCCAAGCAGAAGCAGAACTTCAAGGTGGTTATCGGGCCGAGCTTACAGCCGAAGATGTTTTGAAGACCCCCGCATAATCACTGGCAAACTGGCTAAAAGCAATAGGTTCGCTGCCAGTTAGACGAGCGACGACATCTGTCAGATGTGCGGCGCCCCCGTCACTCATTAACCGGTAGGTTTGCGTGACGGCGGCGGCTAACCACTCTTCCATTCCCGACTCGATCATGTGTTTGCGAGATTCCTCAAAGGAGGTGCGTACGTAATGCACCTCTTTGTTGAGGGCCGATGATAGATGATGTGCGACCTCTTCAAACGATAGAGCTTCAGAACCCGTGATTTCATATGTCTGGCCTTCGTGTCCGTTACTGGACAGCACAGCCGCCGCGACCGCCGAAATATCACGCACGTCTACCTGGCTAACTACGGCATCCTCAATCGGCATGTAGAAAAGCCCTTTCTCTCTGATTGTTCGCGCCCACTTGAGTGTGTTCTGCATGAAACAATTAGGGCGCAGGAAGGTGTACGGGATGCCGGAGCGAATAATCTGTTGCTCTGTTTCGTAGTGCCAACACTTAATCGGCGTCGGCAAATCCGGGCCCGCGCAGCTTGCCGAGAGCTTGACGATATGACGAACACCCGCCACCTGCGCGGCTTCGATCATGTTGCCTTGTAGTTTGACTTGTCGCGGGTTTGCGGCGGAGAGCAGGAAGAGTTTATGAACTCCTTCAAGCGCGGGGGATAACGTTTCCGGTACCGCAAAGTCGCCGATAAAAGTCTTGATGCCGCGCGCTTCTAAAGGCTCTGCCTTTTCACGAGAGCGCACCAACACTTGCAGCTCTTCGCCTTGTGCGGCCAGCCGTTCGACGAGAAAGCTACCGTTGGCGCCCGTCGCACCGGTTACCAGGATTTTCTCACTCATAAGCTCTCTTTTTTCGATCGCGTTGAAGATTTCAAGCGGGCACATTGCTCAGGCAAACATTCGCCAAGCGTTAAGCCTGCTCTTGAATGAGAAGCGCGGCGTTTTCCGCGACTCGGTCCGTCGCTGACTTTGATTCTTTTTGCTGCAAGGGATCGCGCACGCGCCACATGAGGGCCGCCGCTACAAAAAAACAGGCCCCGCCCATCATCACCACGTAAAGCGGATTATTGTTGAAGACATATTTGACGAGAGGTCTGAAAGTGAGCGAAGCGATGACGCCGGGAATGGCGACGAAGAAACTGAACATCCCCATATACGCGCCCATCCGTTCGGACGGCAGCGCGCTCGATAGAATGGCAAAGGGCATCGCATGAATGGAGGCCCATGCAATGCCAACGCCGATCATGGTCAGCATCAGCAGGTATTGATCGTGAATCAGATAGACCGAGAGTAAACCGAGTCCGCCACAGACGAGAGCCAGCGCGTGTGTGAACTTGCGAGTCGTCAATGCGGCTAGCCGGGGCAGCACGAGCGCGGCGATAAGACTGACTATTGCGTAGACCGCGAGGCAAACGCCACCCCATTCAATGCCTTGATTGTAGCGTAACGATTGAGGACTGGTCGCGCCAAACACATGCCGCGCCGTGGCCGGAGCGAAAAACATGTACATGCAGAACAGACCGAGCCAGGTGAAGATCTGCACAACGGCAAACTGCCTCATTGTCTGCGGCATCTTGCGGATGAGCGAAAAGAATTCTTTCAGCCACCCCGCCCCGCGCGTCGCTCTTTGTTGTTCCCTGAGTGCGTTGAGATCGTCAGGCGGATACTCTTTCGAGGTGAAGACAGTCCACAGGACTGAGGCCAGAAAAAAGAGCGCACCGAACTGGAAAGCATATTTAACGGCGAGCGGGATTCCCGTCTTGGTCGCGCCTGTCACCCCGCTATGACGAAGGATGTAAGGCATGACGTTGGCGAACGCAGCACCAAGGCCGATAAAGAAACTCTGAACGGCAAATCCGAGAGTGCGCTGTGATTCACTGAGTTTGTCGGCGATGAAGGGGCGAAACGGCTCCATCGTGGAGTTGATGCTTAAATCCTGAACCCAGAGTAACGTCGCCGCGACCCAGAGCGCCGGCGAGGTGGGCATCAAGAACAGAGCGATGCTGGAAAAGATTGCTCCGCCAAGCAGGAAAGGGCGGCGGCGGCCCATGCGTGACCAAGTCCGGTCACTCATGAAACCGATGATCGGATGAGCCAACAGCGCGGTCACGGGCGCCGCGAGCCAGAGGATTGGGATAAAACTGGGCGTCGCTCCCAACTTCTCGTAGATCGCGCTCATGTTGGCATTCTGTAGTCCCCAGCCGAACTGTACGCCGAGCAAGCCAACGTTCATATTGGCGATTTGCCGGAGGGTTAGCGGGGGTTTTTGCATGTTCGCTACTCCTTGAATAACAATCCATTTGAGTAATTCATCTAAAACTCGATGCGCAGGCCAATTTGTCCTTCGCGTCCGGGTAGTACTTGCAATGGCTGGCCAAAAGGAGTTGGTCTTCCCTCGCCGGCTTCCACCGCCGCAGGGTTACGCCTGTTGAATAGATTGAAGAATTCTATAAGTGAAGCGATCCTGACTCGTTCGCTCACCTTGATGCGTTTAGAGAGGCGTACATCGAGATCGATGAGCGGCGGGGCAGTGAAAGCATTGCGACCCGCAGTATGGTCTATGTCATTGAAATTCAGGTCGCCGTCAACATCTACAGGCACGGGAGTTAGTTGGCTGAAATGAAACCCGCTTTGGGTGCGGAAGATCGCGCTGAGTGTTAATCTCCAGGGTAACTCGACCGTCCCGTGAGCTAGAAATGTGTGATCGAGCGCCAGGTCGGAAGGACCGAGATCAAAATCCGGGCCATTGTAAAAGACTCCTGCTTGTGGCACAGGATTGCCGTTACTGGCGATGAACGGGCCGGATGCATTGGTCTGTCCAGTCGCACGTTCGACGACGACCGGTGGAACTCCAACGAAGCTATCGGAAGGAGCACACAAGACGAGACCGGTCACGAGATTAGCACAACGTGCGTTATCTATGGCGTGGGTGTAAGTGTAACTTCCCTCAAAGGCCAGGCGCGGGCTGAAGCGTCGGCTGAGTCCGATACTGACAGCGTTATATGTTCCCGTGAACCAAGACCCGAAACCTCTCACCTCCTGTTGGGTGCTCGGAGGATCAAAATGGCGCTCTTGGCCGGGAAGCCGCGCTTCGAACGGTAGGTTTGTCAGCCTCATGCCCGCGATGTTCCGTATGTCCTTGTGGTAGAAGTCAACACTAACTATCACGTTCTCGCTGACTTCTCGTTGCAGGCTGAGGCTCAGGCTGCGAGTAAATGGAGTGCGAAAGTTCTGATCCAGCGTGACGGGAAAAGCGGAAGCCGGAGATCCCGTATGCGTCAACGCTCCGAATGGCCCCCAGAAAAAGAAACCGGGCGCGCGGCCAATGGCAAGACTGCCTTGATCGGCAAATTGCTGTGGAGTCAACCCGGTCAAAGCCTGGACATTGTTGAGCATCACGACTGCATTGGCAGGTATTGGCGCGTGGCCCGGTGCAACCACATTGTTGAGCCTATTAACTCCAATTAAAGGCAGTGGGCCAAGCATGCAAGTAGTTCCGTTAGAAGTGATCTGTGAGTCTGTCAGCGTGGGAGACAGGCAAAGGCCGAAGACAATCGGAGCGATGGTCGGAACTCCGTAGAACAGCCTAGGATAAGAGACTGGCTGAATGTTCCTGATATTGGCCCCGCCAAATGAAGGAATGTCACGCGCCAGGCCGAGCCGGAAGTGGTCGTAAAAGATGCCCCAACTTCCGCGCACGACTAGCTTGTGAGATACGCCCCAAGCGAAGCCCAGACGCGGCGAGAAATTGCGGGTGGTCGGAAACTCGGAATCATAATCCCACCGCACGCCGAGGTTGAGATTGAAACGTCTCCGAACTTTCAGATCATTCTGAAAAAAGAATCCGTTGTAATTATTGCTTAGTCGAATCAGGTTGTCTTCAGGTTTGTCTCCGCCACGAGTGCGCAAGGTAAAGAGACCTGAAGACGTTGGACCGAAAGCGGCAAAGTCAGGGAGCGTGGCGAAGAGTTGATTGAACAAGAGATTCGCTTCGAGGCCTGCAACTCTTGTGCGGGTGAAACTCCACCCGGCCTTAACATGATTGCGCGCGCCGTCCTTGGCTAAGCTGACCGAAAAGGAAAGGTTATTTTGATGCAAAGTTGAGGGTGTCAGAGAAGAGCCGAAGATGACCTGGCCCAAATCTCCGAAGAACCTCCCGCTGGCGGAGTTGCTGAACATTTCAAATACCGTCTGCGGTCCGGCTTGCGGATGCGACGGGCGAACAGCGGAAGGCTCATCATAATATTGCCCGCGTAACGCGAGCACAAAAGGATCACTCGGACTGCCGAGCAGCGCTGTATCGCTGAAGCCCAGCATGAGATTGCGCGACGCCTTGTCCTGACGAGTCGAGGGCAGATTCGTGGCTTTCGATAAAGGCAGAAAGTCTGTCAAGAAGCTGTTGGCCCAGTTCACTTGTTGGACCAACTGATGACGGCCCAATTGTTCATCCAACCTCAAGAAAGCGCGCGTTTCGAAGTCTCGGGTTGGTTGATTGAACCTGCTCTCGAAATCTCTTAATACCTGCGGGGTGTTTGCCGGAAAGGTAAAATTCAATTGACGGCGTTCGGTGATTCTTTCCCCCGAACCAAAGAAAAAAACGCGATCTTTGAGGATCGGGCCGCCGGAGGTCAAACTGTAATCCCATCGGCGCAAAGGAGGTTTGGTTGTCCCCGGTACGTTTGTTTGATCGAAAGCCTCGTTGCGATGGAACAGGGAGAACGCACTATGCCAGTCGTTAGTGCCGTTCTGGGTGATGGCGTTGACGATGCCGCCTGAAGCATAACCGAATTCCGCCTTGTAGCCGGTGGTTAATACCTGAAACTCGACAATCGTCTCCTGATTAAGCTGGATGGCGGCTCCTCCCCCGAAGGTATCTTGATTGGCAAAGCCGTCCAAAAGAAAGCCGGTGTTTCCAGCTCTTTCGCCCAGCACCGGCACTGCCGTATCGCTGCCATTGTCACTCCCACGGTTGACGCCGACGCCCGGGACCAGTTGCAAAAGGTCCAGGTAATTGCGCCCGTTGAGTGGCATCTCCCGGATCTGTTGGGGCGTGATAATTGTGCCAACGGCAGAAGTATCTGTCTCCAATGCCCGGGACTCAAAGTGGACTGTTACTTCGCCGTGTATCTGCCCGATTTCAAGTACGAGGTCAAGGCGCAGTGTGTGGTTGAGTGTCAGTTCAAAGTCGAAGGTCTGGGCGTCAAAGCCGGTGTGTGCGACCATCAGGTGATATGTTCCCGGTGCTAAGGCCGGAATCTGGTAGAAACCGGAACTGTTGGTCGCTACCGTGCGCTGGATGGTGCGGGCGCTATTACTCAAGGTAATCTCCGCACCTGTGACCGGCAGTCCGCGCACATTTGAAATCGTGCCTTCAACTATCGAAGTAGTCTGGGCCACTACCGGGGTGGCCGGAAGAAAAAGGTACAGGTTTAGTAAGAGGACGTATCCCCAAAGCATGCAGCCGAGTTTGTGCCGCCGGCCCGCGATTGACAGCATCGAACTGGCCCCCTCCAGCAACAGACTGCGGCTGACACTCTCCAACTCAGTTGCGCTCGGGCCAAAGAGTTCGTCAGGCGCGCGGCCATCAAAACGTAAACTTCAACCCGAACTGAATTTGGCGCGATGGGGTCACGGTGTTTTTGATCTGGCCTGCGCTGGCAATCCGATTTCCTTGCGTATCGAACAGCACGCGAAGAGGGATCCCGAAGTTTGCGCGATTGAAAATATTGAACACCTCGGAGCGAAACTGGAGGTAGCGCCCTTCGCCGAAGCGGACCGACTTTACCAACGAGAAGTCGGTGTTTGCCAGGCCGGGACCGATGAGCGAATTCCTTCCCAGGTTTCCGGTGAACCCGGCGGGTTGCGCTTCGAAAGCTGTCGGGTCGAAGTATCTATCAGGTCCGCCCAGGA
>JBGPYG010000104.1:0-9929 GCA_041493085.1 Pyrinomonadaceae bacterium
CCGCAGGAGATGCAGCAACACACCTACGCGATTATGCGCCGGGTGGAGGAAAGCCATTGGTGGTTTGCCGGACGGCGGCAAATCATCAAGAGTTTTCTCGAACGCGTTTGTCGCGACCTAAAGGCAGCTCGCGAGGAGCACGACGGGCACGGGTCGGCTCTAAACATTCTTGACGTTGGTTGTGGCACGGGCGCGAATCTTGAGATGCTGGCGCAATTTGGTGATGCCGAGGGCGTGGATGTTTCCGCGGAGGCGTTGTCCTTTTGCGAGGCGCGCGGACTGAAGAGTGTGAAGCAAGGCGCAGCGGAGGCATTGCCTTACCAGGATAGTTCATTTGATCTGGTAACAGGTCTCGACGTAGTCGAACATCTGGACGACGATGTCGCAGGTTTGAGAGAAATGCGACGGGTATTGCGTCACGACGGGCGCGCGCTACTGTTTGTGCCGGCGTTTATGTTTCTGTGGGGCGTGCAGGATGATGTTAGTAATCACCGGCGCCGCTATACCTTAAAAGGGCTGAAGCGTGTGGTTCGCGAGGCGGGTTTCGAGATTGAGCGCGCGACCTATGTGAACATCAGCTTCTTTGCGCCCATACTTCTCGGTAGACTGTTCATGCGCGCAACACGCCTGCGTCCGGAATCAGAAAACAATATTACGATTGGCTTTCTGAATGGGGTGCTGGGAAAACTGTTGGGAGCAGAGCGTGCGCCGTTGCGCTATTTGAATTTCCCGTTCGGAGTTTCAATTATTTGTGTGGCGCGCAGAATTGAGGACCAAACCTCCTAACGTTTAGAGGCGGGCGTTGCCCGCCGGTGTTGAAGGGACATTGCGCGTGGTATCTAAAATTGCGACGGCGGGCAACGCCCCCCTCTAAACATCCTGGTAGTTTTGGTTATTACCAAATGAAAACCTACGACGAAGAAGAAATTTTAGTAAGCAATGAACAGCCGGCAATGAGTCGCGGTGAGAAGCCGGAGCTGTCTGTTTTCCTTCCCGTCTATAACGAAGAACCAAATCTGCCGCCACTTCATGCCAAGTTAGACAAAGCGCTGAAAGCTCTGGGACGAACCGCCGAAATCATCTTCGTTGACGACGGTTCCACTGATGGCAGTTTGAGAGTGCTGCGCGAAATCGCCCGGCTCGACAGCCGCGTTCGCGTGGTTGCGTTGCGGCGCAACTACGGTCAAACCGCGGCGATGGCCGCCGGCATCGATGCGGCCTCCGGTGAAGTGCTGATCCCGATGGACGCCGATATGCAAAACGACCCGGCAGATATTGCGCGGCTGCTTGAGAAACTTGATGAGGGCTACGACGTAGTTTCCGGCTGGCGTAAGAACCGGCAAGACAAGTTGATCACGCGCAAGATTCCTTCAATGCTGGCCAATCGCCTGATCTCCTGGATTGGCGGGGTGCCGCTCCATGACTACGGCTGCTCGCTGAAGGCCTATCGCCGCGAGTCGATCGAAGACGTGCGTCTTTACGGTGAGATGCATCGCTTCATTCCCATCTATGCATCATGGGCCGGCGCGCGCGTGGCGGAGATTCCCGTCGAGCATCACGCGCGCACGATGGGCAAATCGAAGTATGGCCTCTCGCGCACGCTCAAGGTGGTGTTTGATCTGATGACGATCAAGTTCATGGCGTCATATCAAACCAAGCCGCTGTATATTTTTGGGTCCGCCGGGCTGCTGACGTTCGTTGTGTCGTTCCTTTCCGGTCTGTTTGCGCTGCTGATGAAGTTTGCCTCCTGGCCCAAGCATGCGGATTTGGTTCAGACTCCGTTGCCGATCGTGGCAATGGTCATGTTGGTTTTGGGTATCCAGTTTTTCCTGATGGGACTCCTGGCCGAGATGCTCGTGCGTACGTATCACGAATCGCAGGCGAAATCGATCTATGCGGTGCGCGAAAAGATCGGATTCGAACAAAAAGTAATGAGTGATGAGTAATGAGTGATGAGACTAAGACGGCTGGTACAAGTGAGTTCTTTGTTTTTTACTCATCACTCATAACCCATGACTCATCACTTCTTTAGTTTCCTATGTGCGGAATAACCGGTTGGGCCAGTCTTGACTCCCGCACGCCGGCGCCTGATGGCGCGCGGGAACTCCTCCACTCGATGTGCGAGCGGATGATTCATCGCGGACCGGATTCCGAAGGTTTGATGGTTTCGACTGGAGTCGCGCTGGGAATGCGACGCCTGGCAATTATCGATCTGGTCACGGGCGAACAACCCACCTTCAACGCAGACAAGAGCGTGGCCGTCATCCTCAACGGCGAAATCTACAACTACCGCGAACTTCGCCACGACCTTGAAAAGCGCGGTCATAGTTTCCGCAGCCAATCCGACACCGAAGTGCTGCCTCATCTTTATGAAGAGTACGCCGACGAGATGGTCCAGCATCTGAATGGCATGTTTGCTTTTGCGTTATGGGACTCGAAGCGGCGCCGGCTCCTGCTCGCGCGCGATCGTTTTGGTGAGAAGCCGCTTTACTGGTGCGTGTTTGATAACACATTGCTTTTTGCTTCGGAACCGAAAGTTCTGCTGGCCCATCCGGCCGTAAAGAGTTCGCTGAATCTAACGGCGCTGCGCCAATATCTTTCATTCGATTACGTGCCCGCCCCGCTTACGATCTACCAGGGCATAAACAAACTACCCGCGGCTCACACCTTAACGCTTGAGGACGGCAAGATCGAGACTCGCTCTTACTGGTGCCTGAGTTACGAAACCAAACAACCGCCTCCAACTGAAGCCGAAGCTGCCGAACATCTGCGAGAACTGCTGGCCGACTCGGTCCGGATGCGGCTAGTTTCGGATGTGCCTTTGGGAGTCTTGCTCTCGGGCGGCGTTGACTCATCGACAATCGCGGCGCTAGCGGTGCGGGCTTCCTCCGAAGCCGTCAAGACGTTTTCGATTTCGTTTGCGGAATCGTCGTTTGATGAGTCGTTGTATGCGAGGGCGGTGGCGAAGTTTCTCGGTACCGATCACCACGAGGAGCGTCTCAGCGCAGACCTCGCCGCAAACCTCGTGGGTGAGATTGGGTCGTGGATGGATGAGCCTTTTAGCGATCCCTCGCTCGTGCCTACCTACTTGTTGTCTCGTTTCACGCGCAAGCATGTGACCGTCGCCCTTGGCGGCGATGGTGGCGACGAGCTGTTTGCGGGTTATCCGATGTATCGCGGCCATCGCTGGGCAGAGAATTACGTGAAAGTTCCTCAATTCGTGCGCGCGCGCGTAATCGAGCCGCTGATAGGCCTGCTCCCGGTCAAGACCAAGAACCTTTCGTTTGACTACAAAGCCACGCGATTCATTGCCGGAACAAAGTACGATCGAGTTGCGAGACACCACGTCTGGTTTGGTTCGTTTAATCCAGACGAGCAGGAAGAGCTGTTGACTCCGGAGGTACTCCGCAACAGCGACGGCGACATTTATCGCGAAGCGCGGCTGATGTTGGAGCGGTGTGACTCGACGGATGTCGTGGAGCAGATGCAATGCCTCGACACGCAGCTTTATCTCGCGGAAGACATTCTGACGAAAGTTGATCGCGCGAGCATGGCAGTGTCGCTGGAAGTGCGTGCGCCTTTTCTCGATCCGAGAGTTGCGGAGTTTGCCGCGTCGTTGCCGGCAAACTACAAACTGAGAGGTCGGCGGACAAAATATATTTTGAAACGGGCGATTGAGGATTTACTGCCGCCCTTCGTCACCCGCCGAGGCAAGAAGGGTTTTGGCGTGCCGGTAGCGGAGTGGTTGAAAGGCAAATTGCGGCCGCTGGCGCGAGACCTCTTGTCGCCCGAGCGCGTGCGCAAAGCCGGCGTGTTCAATCCCGATTACATTACAAGACTACAGGATGAACACGAGCGCGGCGTGGCAAACCATCGGAAGCTTCTTTGGACTTTACTAATGTTTGAGCTCTGGCATGAGAGCTTTATCGAAACACCGCGACGGATCGAAACGTCAGTGAGCAGTGGACGGTGAGCGGCCGCGGATTCACGCAGATAAACGCCGATCTGATCAAAGAATAAGAACTAAATGCTGAGGACTTTTTCCGATTCACGTAATCCGCGTTAATCTGCGGCTAACAGAAATCGTTTAGAGGCGGGCGTTGCCCGCCGTTTCAATGAACGAACCAAGCATTGAACAGGCATTCGCTGATCTCCTCGCATGGTGCCGCAGCCGCGACTTTGCCGGTTACGATCCCTTCGATGCGTTGAACAGCCGACTCTTCCAGTCAACTCCTTTCCGGCATTCCCGAACAGCGCGACTGATTTGGACTCAGGTTCTGAAACGTGCGCCGTTGAACCTGCGACCGCTTGTGTTCGTCCCACCGCAGAAGAATTCAAAAGGACTTGCGCTTTTCGCGCTGGCGGCGCTCGCAAACTACCGACGGCTGAAAACCGCCGAGGCTGAGACAGACGCACGCGAGCTGCTGGATCAGTTGTGGCAAAGTCGTATTCAGGGCTACAGCGGCGCCGCGTGGGGCTACAACTTCGCTTGGCAAAGCAGCAACTTCTTCGCTCCGCAAGGAACGCCCATGATTGTGCCCACCGCTTTTGCCGCGCGTGCAATGACCGAGGCGCACCAAACATTTGCTGACGATAACTACCTAAGAATAGCGCGCAGCAGTTGCCGGTTTATTCTGAATGATCTCAAGCGAACCGTTGAATCCGAAGAAGAAGTTTGTTTTAGCTATTCCCCGTTGGACAACACCCAGATTTTTAACGCAAGTTTGCTCGCCGGCGAAACTTTGGCGAGTGTCGGGGCGCTCACGGGAGAAACCGAGCTTTGTAACCTGGCTATCCGAGCCGGGCGCTATGTTATTCGCAGGCAACGTGAGGACGGGTCCTGGGCCTATGGCGCCGAGCCTGGTCAGCAATGGGTGGACAATTTCCACACTGCTTACGTGTTACTCTCGCTCTCGAGAATTGCAAAGTTTTGCAGCGGGGCCCCGGTTGATCTTGATAGCGGACTGCAGCGCGGATTTGAATTTTGGCGCGATCGCTTCTTTCTTGCAGACGGGTGGCCGAAATACTACCATGACAGCCTTTATCCAGCTGATGCGCATGCGGCCGCTACGGCAGTCATCACGCTTCTGGAGTTGCAGGATTTGGATCGCGGCGCCCTGCCGCAAGCCGAGAGGGTTGCCGCCTGGACTATTCGCAACCTGCGCAACCGCCAGGGTTTTTTCTACTATCAGCGCCGGCGTTTCTACACCGTGCGCACGCCCTACATGCGCTGGACACAAGGCTGGATGCTTTATGCGCTCGGGCGCTTCTTGGAAGAGACGAGCTTGTAACGCAAACTGTTGGTTTGCGGGTTTGGCCAGGGATTCATTTGCTGAGCAGACTAGCAGTTTTGCCTCACAGCGATGACGATGCAAACTAACAGTTTGCGTTATGAGGAGAAGAGACTCTAAATGCCCATCGGTTCCGATGTGTCGTTGGGAAGAGACGTACGGATTTTCCAGCCGGAGCTGGTGAATCTCTACGGCTGCACGATCGATGCGGAAACTAAAATAGGTGCATTTGTCGAGATACAGAAAAACGCGTCGGTCGGGGCGCGCTGCAAAATCTCATCGCACACATTTATTTGCGAAGGCGTGACGATTGAAGAAGAAGTATTTGTCGGTCATGGGGTGATGTTCACCAACGATCTTTATCCGCGCGCCGTCAACGACGACGGTACGCTGCAAACGGAAGCAGACTGGACAGTGGTTGCAATACGAGTGAAGCGCCGAGCGTCAATTGGGAGTAACGCGACGATTATGGCTGGAGTCACAATTGGTGAGTCGGCGCTGGTTGGAGCAGGAGCGGTGGTGACGAAGGACGTGGCGGACTATGCGATTGTCGCGGGCGTCCCGGCTCGAGTGGTGGGGGACGTACGCAAACGCGAAGTGAACCCGGTCCCTGCCGCTTCCGATTCTGACAGGGACTACGCATGATCAAAGTTGGAGTTATCGGCTATGGATACTGGGGCCCCAACCTGGTTCGCAACTTCATGGAAGCGCCGGGTTCCACAGTTGTGGCCGTTTGCGACCTGCGCAGCGAAAGACTCGCGCCGTTGCAAGCCCGTTATCCGACGATCAAGACCGTAAGCAACTGCAGCGAGTTGTTTGCAGATGCGTCCATAGACGCGATTGTCATTGCCACACCTGTGTCCTCGCATTTTGAATTGGGAATGGCGGCGCTCAAAGCCGACAAGCACGTGTTGATCGAGAAACCTCTCGCGGCAAACTCCGAGCAGGCGGTCGAGTTGATTGAAGAGGCGGAGCGACGTAAACGTGTTCTGATGGTCGATCACACGTTCGTTTACACGAGTGCAGTGCGGAAGATTCGCGAGCTAATCACCGCGAACGCCCTGGGCGATATTTATTACTACGACGCCGTGCGCGTGAATCTGGGACTCTTTCAACACGACGTTAACGTCATTTGGGATCTGGCTATCCACGATCTTTCAATCATGGATTATGTGCTGCCGACAAAAGCGACGGCCGTCTCGGCCACCGGTATCAGCCACATTCCTGGTCAACCTGAAAACGTCGCGTACATCACGCTCTTCTTTGCAAATCCACAGATTGCCCACGTTCACGTCAATTGGCTCACGCCGGTCAAAGTCAGGCACACGCTAATTGGCGGCAGCGAGAAGATGATCCTCTACGATGATTTGGAGCCGAGCGAGAAAGTTAAAATTTATGATAAGGGCGTAACAGTCTCACAAAGCCCTGAGGCAGTTTACGAGATGCTGGTTAGTTATCGTTCCGGCGACATGTGGGCGCCAAGATTAGACGCGACGGAAGCGCTGCAAACCGAAGCGCTGCACTTTATCGATTGCATTGAAAACAACAAACAGCCCGAGACCGACGGCCAGGCTGGATTGAGACTTGTGCGTATGGTAGAAGCCGCGGAGAAATCGCTCCGCGCCCGCGGCCAACTGGTGGAGATTGACTCAACAGACTTTCACGCCGGCGAACTTGTCGGGTGGAGCACTACGAACCCATGATGATTCCCATAGTAGATCTGAAAATACAATACGAGAGCATCCGTGAAGAAATTGATGACGCCATTCGAGACGTGGTGGAGAGTTGTCAGTTTGTTTTGGGCCCGCGGGTCGAAGCGTTTGAAGCGGATTTCGCTGCCTACTGCCAGACGCGGTTTGCCTTCGGAGTGAATTCGGGCACCAGCGCTTTACACCTCGCCCTGCTCGCGGCTGGAGTCGGACCGGGTGACGAAGTCATTACGGTTAGCTACACCTTCGTCGCAACCGTTGCCGCAATCTTGTACACGGGAGCAGCGCCAGTTTTCGTTGATATCGATCCGCTTACCTGCAACATCGATCCGGCAAAAATCGAAACGGTGATTACTCCAAAGACGAAAGTGATTATGCCGGTGCATCTCTATGGCACCTGCGCCGACATGGATCCCATCATCGACATCGCTCGCAAGCACGGTCTAATTCTGATCGAAGACGCAGCTCAGGCGCACGGCGCCGAATACAAAGGGCGCCGCGCCGGCAGCATGGGCGACCTTGCTTGCTTCAGTTTCTACCCAGGGAAAAATCTCGGTGCCTACGGGGAAGGCGGAGCGGTTGTAACCAACAACGAACAATACGTCGAGGTTATCAAGCAACTGCGCGATCAGGGACAGAGTGAAAAGTATTTGCATGCGCGTGTTGGCTACAACTATCGCATGGAGGCTATTCAAGGCGCAGTCCTGGGGGTGAAACTAAAGCATCTCGACGATTGGAACACAGCGCGCCGCGAGCATGCAGCAGTCTACTCCCGCGAGCTGGCAGACTCAGAATTGCGCTTGCTTGCAGAGCCGGCTGATTGCAAGTCTGTCTACCACATCTTCCCGCTGTTCACCGAGCAGCGAGATGAGCTGCGCGAGCATCTCCACGCTATCGGAATCAGCACCGGCATTCACTATCCAATTCCAGTCCACAGGCAACGCGGATTCAATAATCTCGGATACAAGGAAGGCGACTTGCCGCAAACCGAACGCGTTTGCCGGGAGGTGCTATCGCTGCCGATGTACCCCGAGCTAGCGGATGAAACCGTGATGCAGATCGCGGATTCGGTGCGGCAGTTTTGCCGGCAGTCAGTTGTAGCCCATCGTTAGTTTCCCATTGCTTCAGTTGCCAATTTGCTAATGCGAATCTGGATTGATCTGGCAAACTCTCCGCACGTGCCGTTCTTTCGTTCGCTCGCAAATGAGTTTATTCGTCGCGATCATGAAGTGGTCGTCACGGCCCGAGCGTTTGCCGAAACTGTTGCGCTAGCTGAAGCTGCCGGGTTTGCTCCACAAGTAATTGGCGGGCACGGTGGTGGGAAACTTTCGGGAAAAGCCGGCAATCTGGTGCAGCGCGCCATGGCCCTGGCCCGTTGGGCGCGCGGCCGCGACCTCGATCTGGCGCTGAGTCACAACTCGTATTCCCAAATCCTCGCGGCGCGCGCTTTGTCATTGAGGGCCGTGACGCTGATGGATTATGAGCATCAACCGGCAAACCATCTGGCCTTCCGTCTAGCGTCGTGCATCATTGTTCCGCGCGCGTTTCCCGAAGCGTCCCTATCTCGTTTTGGCGCGACGGCTGCAAAGGTAAAGCGATACGACGGCATCAAGGAAGACGTTTACCTCGCCGACTTTCAAAGCGATCCGGAGTTTGCAAAGCAACTAAGTGCACTCGGCATTGGCGTGAGCGATGTGCTGGTGACTGTGCGGCCGCCCGCCAGCGAAGCGCTCTATCACCGCTTCGAAAATGAATTATTTGATCAGCTGCTCGCGCGTCTGGCAGCAACGCCTTCAGTAAAAATTGTGCTGTTGCCGCGAAACGAATCGCAACGAAAAGTCTACAGCGCACGCGCGAACCCTAGGCTAATCCTGCCGACCGGCGCTGTCGATGGCGCGAGTCTGATTGCGCATAGCGATCTGGTCATCAGCGCCGGCGGCACAATGAATCGCGAAGCCGCGGCCCTTGGTATTCCCGCGTCGTCGATCTATTTAGGCGAATGGGCTGCGATAGACGAGGAGCTGGTAAAGCAAGGAAGGCTGCGAAGAATTTCCACGCCCGAGGACGTTCGCGACTTGCCTGTACAGAAGAAGTTGCGCTCGACTCCCCGCCGCGCGGTTCATGTTGCCGGGGAAGTGGCAGATCTAATACTTGAGGCGTGAACTTTTGCTATTCTATTAAGTAAGACATTTGGACAGGATGAACAAGATTTACACGATTAGTTTTTGCATCTTGTCAATCCTGTAAATCCTGTCATTGGTTTCCCTGGGTTTTATGAGAGTCGAGCAAATCAAAAATCCGTTAGTTGAAGCGAGCATCGTGCGTGCTCCTTCGCGCGCGCCACACTGGGTTATCCCGACGATCAAGACGGCGCTCGTCGTCACGGACAGTCTAATCGCAGCGTTCTCGTTTGCCGCGGCCTTTTACCTCCGCGAAGGCGGTGTGATATTCCGGCAAACCGGCGCTGACAACTTCGGCTGGAGCGCAAGGTTTGCTCCCTACGGCGCGCTGGTGCTCTTTGTAATCCTCATACGCGTGCTCTCGCTGCGTTACTACGATCTCTACCGGCTGCGCGGCGAGTTCTCTTTCTTCGACGATGGCATACGAGTTTTCAAGTCAACCGCCATCGGATCACTGCTCATCGTGGCGGCCGCGTTTTTGTATCGTGGTGGTTTCAACTATCGAGCGTTCTCATATGCGCGCAGCGTTTTCGTGCTCGATTTTCTAATCGCATTGGGTAGCTTGTATGCGTTACGACTGCTGATGCGCAGCGCTCAGACGTTTTTCAGATTGCGCGGCATCAATCTTATTCCGACGCTCGTCGTTGGGCGCGGTCCGGAAGCAGCATTTTGCATCAAGGAGATGCGTGAACGTCCCTCGCTCGGATATCGCGTGATAGGCGCGGTCGATAGCGGCGCGCTCAACGCGG
>JBGPYG010000321.1:0-5052 GCA_041493085.1 Pyrinomonadaceae bacterium
CAGAGTTGTTGGCTAAACTCCTACATCAAAATCAAACTTAAGCTGATACTCGTCTGTGCATTCGGTCTGTATGCTGGGTCCTTAAGAGTTAGTCATCGGAGTTCGGATTCCTGCGGTGCGGCGTGAATGCTCCTCGGTTGCGATCAGGTTTTCCCCGCTTGTAACGTCAGGAGTAATGCAGTAGTTTTTCAAACGTTGCAGCAGGTCAGGTACGAAGGTCAGGAGCCCCTCAGGTTCTCGACCCTGCCTGTTCCTCACCTCTGAACTTGTAATGCCGAAACCTTATCCTTCATCCGGCGCAAAATCAGTAAAGGCAGATTCAGCGCCAAGACCTATACGAGTTTTGCTTTCGGATCAGCACGCGCTGGTGCGCGCTGGTATTCGTGCGTTGCTCGAGCGAATTGAAGAAGTCGAAGTTGCCGAGGCAGCGGACAGCCAACAAATTTTTGCTTCAATTAGGGAGTTCAACCCGGATATTGTGTTGCTCGATGTTCCAACGCCCGGATTGAGTGGGCTTGAATTATTGAAAGAGGTTGTAGAGAAATTCCCCTCCAAACGCGTGATTGCCCTCACACAATATGAGACCGAAGAACACGCCGTTCAAGCATTACGCTCGGGAGCGGCAGGATTCATTGCCAAAAGTGCGGCAAGCACCGAGCTGGAGCTGGCAATCAAGGCCGTCGCCAGGGGAGAAAGCTACCTCGCAGCGGAATTATCAAAACAGACTGTCCTTAAATACTTAGAGGATCCGCGTGCTTTTTTGTCCGAACTCACAGCCCGCCAGTGTGAAGTGTTAAAGATGATTGCGGAAGGCCACGCGACGAAGGAGATCGCTCGACGCCTGGACATCAGTGTGAAAACGGTTGAGACGCATCGGGCCCAAATAATGGAGCGACTAAATATTCACGACATAGCCGGCCTGGTTCGTTACGCCTTACGCATGGGTCTGGTAAAGCTTGATGAATAAGGCAGCACAAAGTGGATTCAGTTTGAGAGCGGATTGCTTTGTTCTCTGTCAGCGATTTCCTGACAGCCTCCTCAGGAAGTCCCCGATTGTGCGAAACGCCACATAGCCGTACATTACGCCCTACGGATTACCCCTTATTTGTCCCACGCGCTAACGTCCCAAACGCGCCTCAAGTACTCGGCCATCCACCGAAGAACTCTTTCTCCTGGCGCTAGCTGGAGAACCCCATGAGCTTTTGACACTTTACATTGTCTTCCATGTCTTTCGCCGAGAAGCGTTTCCCGCGGGCAACACTTAGACGATGAAAGCCGACTCTACTGCGATACCCCTTCGCACTAGTTTCTGCTAAAGCAGCTTATCTGCGAGGGAGACGCCATAGCTGATCGATGGAAAACTCTAATCTTCAAGAACAATCGCTGTCGCCATCGCCACCTGCCGCACAGCCGTCTGATCTGGTGACGTTGTTATCGCAGAAAGTTGTGGGCCAATCGGCGGCGACGAAGGCGATCGTGCCTTACGTCTACATGTATCAATCGGGTCTGGCTCCAGTGGGCAGGCCAGCCGGTGTCTTTCTGCTGCTTGGACCAACGGGCACAGGCAAAACAAAGACTGTCGAGGCGATTGCCGAGCTGTTGCACGGCGATGAGAAGAAGATTCTAAAAATCGATTGCGGCGAGTTTCAGATGGAGCATGAAACAGCCAAACTTGTTGGGGCTCCTCCCGGTTATCTCGGTCATCGCGAAACCACTCCCCTGCTTACCCAGCAGCAGTTGACAGAGGTAACCAGCCGCGAGTGTGACTTGGCTCTGGTCTTGTTTGACGAAATCGAGAAGGCCGCCCATTCGATCACCAAACTGTTGCTCGGCATTCTCGACAAGGGAATCTTACACCTGGGTGATAACACCACCGTCGATTTTGAAAAGAGCCTGATCTTTTTCACGAGCAACCTCGGCGCCCGGGAGATGATGAAAGAGATCAACCCCAACATTGGCTTTCAGAGCGCCAAGGCGAGATCACAAACAGATCTCACGACCAGACTTGAAAGTATCGCACTGGGCGCCGTGAGAAAGCGCTTCTCGCCGGAGTTTGTTAATCGCATCGATGCGGTAGTCACCTATAACCCACTTGATGCGGAAGCCATAGAAATAATTCTCGATCACGACCTTCGTGCGCTGCAGGATCACGTCAACTTGCGGCTCGGTGAGCGCTATTTCTCAATTGATGTCACCCTGGAGGCGAAACAATTCCTACTCCACAAGGGAATCAGCCAGGAATACGGCGCCAGGGAACTCAAGCGCACGATTCACCGTCAGCTTACGCAACCGCTGGCAACCATGGTGACCCGCGGTGAGATTCTGCCGGGTGCGCAGGTGAGTGTTTCAGTAAACGACACCAGCGAAGGTCTTGCCATAGTGTGCACGGGCGGCGCACCGCCGGCGGCGCGGCAAACACCGACAATTCTGATTGTCGATGACAACCACGACCTGCTGTTCTTTCTTGCGGGCGAGCTGAAAGAGGAAGGCTGGGAAATTCTGATCGCGGAAAATGGTCCGCAGGCTCGTCTCGCATTTTACCATGGTCGACCGGATGTGGTGTTGCTCGATTACATGCTCGGTGAAGATGATGGTTTCAAGCTCGGTTTGGAGTTTCAAACGAAAGCTCCGCTAACCCACATTATTTTGATGACCGGCGGAGGCTTTTCCTACGAGTTGCAGGCTGTCTGGGAAGAGCGGGGCCTCCCGGTGCTTTACAAGCCTTTCCTCGCCCAGGATGTTTTAAACCTGGTGAGAGGGCGCATTAGCAAGGCCAGTGCGACGGCTGCCGTTTAGGTTGAAGGAGAGCCGTCGCCATTGATGAGCGGGGACGAGCAAATTTGCAAAGATCGCGTGCCCTCCTAGAACAGCGACGGTGCACGCGTGCGGACGAAGAACGCCGCCTTGGGGCGAGGGCGGCGTCTTTGTCCCAACCATTCGAACCAGCGAGTGCCGAGGAACCGGCAAGGAAGATTTTCAAATCGCGTGATGCCTTGATGTGAGAGGACACGCGCCACGAAGAGGGACGCTGCCTGGGGGCGAAAGCGGCGTCCTTCTTCCCAACTTCGGGTGAGGCAAGCCCGGGAGTTATTCGATTTAACGAATCGCTCGAATAGGGGCAAGCGGTCGCCCGTCCCGCGACGACCGCACCGGCCGGGGAAGGCGGGCTGCGGAGTTTTCAGTAGCAGAAGGAAAGATCATGAGTACTAACTATGTGACGGAAAAAATGACCGCAGCGATCAAGAATCACTTGGTTACTGTAGATGCGATTCCACCGACTGCGGAGCCGACTCGCCTGGCGAGCGAACTCACGGAAGTTGTGTGGACTGAACTAAGCAACGCTGGTTTGAGCAGAGCAGCGGTCGAGAATCTGTTCGCATCGGCTTCCGCGAAAACAAAGGCGCAGGGCCGGGCGTGAAGCTGGCGAATCGTTTGCGCAGCGGCGTGCCTGGGAAACAGACCGGACCGCCGTGACGCTGGAGCAAAACGTCGTCCCAATCGGGGACGCGCCGAAGAAGGACGCTGCCTTGGGGCGAAAGCGGCGTCCTTCTTCAGTTTTTCAAAGCGACCAAAGATCACAAGCATGTTGAGCCGAAAATTCTGAGATTGCAATTGAAATGCTAGACAACTCCCCAGATGGCCATAATGGCGCTCTCTCCGGAGGGAAGCCGTAGCTTATTGGAATAACATGGCTGACATCACTGAACGCAAACTCGTTGAGGAGGGGCTGCGGAGTTCAGAACTCCGCTACCGGCGGCTGTTTGAATCCGCGAAGGACGGCATTCTTATTCTCGACGGAGAAAGCGGCCAGATTGTTGACGTGAACCCGTATCTCATCGAGATGCTGGGTATTTCCAAAGAGGAACTTGCGGGCAAGGAACTCTGGGAGATAGGCCCTTTCAAAGACATCGTCGCTTCAAAGATCGCCTTCGCCGAGTTGCAGCAGCGAGGATACATACGTTACGAAAACCTGCCGCTCGAAAGTCGCGAGGGAAGCATAAGACCGGTCGAATTTGTGAGCAACAGCTATCTGGAGGGTGAGAGCGTCGTAATCCAATGTAACATCCGCGATATCAGCGGCCGCAAACAAGTGGAGGTAGAGCTCAGAGAAGCCAATCAACATCTCGAGCGGGCGCTCAAGGAATTACTAAGCAAGAGTGAAGAACTGGCGAGCATGACACAGCAACTGTGGCAGGCTTCCAAACTGGCGACCATGGGCGAATTGGCCGCGAGCATCGCGCACGAGTTGAATAATCCGTTAGCGACGGTGGCCTTGCGCGCCGAGTCTCTTTTGGCGCACCTGCCGGTCGAGGAGCAGGCTCGCGCGGCCGATATCATTTTAGGCGAGGTGGAACGAATGGCCGGCCTCGTGAGCAATCTGCTCCAATTTAGCCGGCGCAGCCATCGGCAGGTTTCTTCTATCGATCTACCGGAGGAATTAAAGAATTGGCTCGATTTTGTTGAGTACCACATGCGGAGTCAGCAAATAAGTATTGTGCAGGACTTTGCCAGCGGTCTTCCCGCCTTCGAGGCGGATCGGCCACAGTTGCGTCAGGTCTTTCTAAACTTGATAACGAACGCGAGCGATGCGATGCCGGAGGGCGGAACACTGACAGTGCGCGCGCTTCCGGGCACGCTCGAGAATGGTGAAGCGGCCGTGGTGATCGAGTTTTCAGACACGGGGATCGGCATTGCGGAAGAAGACCTGCCAAAACTCTGGGAGGCCTTCTTTACAACCAAACAGGAAGGCAAAGGCACCGGATTGGGATTGCCGATCTGCCGTCGCACCGTTGAAGAGCACCGCGGCACGATCGACATCGAAAGCTGTTTGGGAAAGGGGACGACCGTCCGCATCATGTTACCAGCAACCAAGAAGGGACTGACACTGGATGCCGAGTGAGCAAGGCCAACAGCCAACCATGAGCCGATCCGCCATTAATTGCGGCGCCGGATCGAATGGCTCAATTGGAAAAATCCTGGTAGTGGACGACGAGCCGGAGCTAAGAACCGCTCTGGTCGAAGCACTCGTCGCCCAGGGTTACGAAACTCTCA
>JBGPYG010000081.1:0-11273 GCA_041493085.1 Pyrinomonadaceae bacterium
AGCATCGGCGACATCGTCCACACCCTGCCGGCGCTGGCAGCGATTCGGAAGGCGATGCCCCACGCTGAAATCTCCTGGGTAGTCGAACGTCGCGCCGCAGAAATTTTAAGAGACAACCCGCTTCTGGATCGCCTCATCGAAGTCGACACGAAGGCCTTGAGGCGCGGGCTGGTGTCTGGGGAGACGCTGCGGGCACCGCGCCAGCAGTTACGTCAGCTTCGCGCCTCAGCCTTCGATTTAGCTTTGGACTTTCAGGGACTGCTAAAGTCCGCCTCAATTGCGCGCCTTTCCGGCGCGCGTCGTATTTTTGGGTTCTCTCGTGACTCACTTCGCGAGCCCGCCAGCCGGCTCCTGCTGTCAAAGTCAGTTTCAATATCCAAAAATTCGCACGTCATCCGAAAAAACTTAGCTCTTGCCAGTGGCGCACTAGGAATTCCGGTTCCCGAAGCCGCCGACGACATGGAGTTTCCGATAGCAACAAGTTCCGATCACGAGGCTGAGGCCTTGAGCGCGGCACTGCCGACCGGAGGCAACTACGCCATCCTTAATCCGGGCGGAGGTTGGCCAACAAAACTCTGGAGCGCGGAACGCTTTGGCCGGCTCGCCGACGAGCTGTGGTCACATTATGGTCTGCACTCGCTCGTTACCTACGGACCAGGAGAAGCGCAATTGGCTGAGACGGTCTTGCAAGCGAATCAATCCGGAAAAGCTCGCGCGGTCAGTCTTTCATTGAAAGGTTTCTTCGAACTAGCCAAACGCACGCAGGTTTATGTGGGCGGAGACACAGGCCCCACGCATCTGGCCATCGCCGCGGGCGCGCCCATCGTTGGTCTGTTTGGTCCCACGGAATGGTGGCGCAATGGAAGCCTGCGCGCGGCCGACATCTGTGTTGAGCGAGTTGATATTGATTGCCGTACTGACTGCCACCGCCGTGCGTGCTCGAAGTGGATTTGCATGGACATCGAAGTTGAGAGAGTGTTCCAGGCGGTGGGAGAAAGATTGAAAGTAGGACAGGCATTCCTGCCTGTTACCTTGTAGTTAATAACAGACAGGATTAACAGGATGAACAAGATTAAGAGACGAAGTCGGTTTTGCCTTTTTTCGGGGTCTTCTTGTGAATCCTGTTAATCCTGTCCATGGTTAAAATTGATCTGACAGACTGGAAAGTCTGTCCTGCCTTCTTGGAGTTGATTAAGATTGCGTAGAGGCGGAACCTGGATACAACGTTGGCGCGTGCCGTTTGGTTTTTTGTGCGCCGCCCTTTTTATTCTATTTGCTCGGCCACGACCGTGGACGCTCGCAGCCGGGGCCGCTGTTTCACTAATAGGAGTCTTCCTACGCGCCTGGGCCTCGGGTCACATCAGAAAGAATGACGCTTTGGCCGTCTCGGGCCCTTACGCCTATACACGGAATCCTCTTTATCTCGGTAGCTTTATTCTCGGCCTCGGTTTCACCATCGGAGCGGGCAGATGGTGGCTCGGAGTCCTCTTTGCCGCGCTCTTCCTTGGCATCTATTTGCCGGTAATGCGCGTCGAATCCGCTACACTGGCGCAGCTCTTCGGCGAGAGTTTTCAAGAGTACGCTGCCGCCGTGCCGCTCTTGGTGCCGCGCGTGACGCCGTATCGAAGCGGCCAAGCCAGGATAGGGTTCGACCGCAGCCTATATATTAGATATCGGGAGTACAGAGCTGCTCTGGGACTCTTGATCGCCTGGGGGTTGTTAGTTTTCAAAGCGTATTACCTGAAATGAAGCAGTCGCACACTCAAAACTTTTCTGCCTCAACTGTTGTTCTGATCTTCATCATCGGCGTCGCCATCCTCCCGATCGGCGGCGCGAGTCTCGTTGGCGCGCAAAAATCGACTGTCCCGAATACGCACTCTGCTCCCGGCTCACCGACTGATGTCGTTCGCGCGCATCCGTTTGAACCAGCCGAGGAACTGGTCTACGTGGCTGAGTTTTCTCGAGCGCTGCTGAAGAAAGTTGACGTTGCCGACTTCCGCTTCACTGCGAGCCGGCAACCGTTGCTACAGAAGGTAGTAGATCCGGGATTCGGTCAGGATACCGGCGGCGCTGGCTACGCGCTAAAGTTCACCGGTGAGGTTACGAGCAAAGGTTTCTTCAGCAAACTTTTCAACCTGCGTTTTCGGGAACGGATCGAATCGATTGTCGAGCCTGCGTCGTTCACTCTCAAAAAGACCAAACGAGTGGACGAGCAAGGAAAACGCGCGCGGACCAGCGAGACTATTTATTCCAACGGCAAGGTGCTCTGGATCGAGAATGATCCAAACAATCCTTCGCGCCCACCTCGAAGTGCCGAGGTCACGTTTGCGGGTCAGGTGCAGGACCTGTTGTCAGCGATTTACTACTTGAGAACCCAGCCACTTGAGGTTGGGAGAAGCTTTGAACTGACGGTTAGCGACTCGGGACTCGTTTACCAGGTTCCGGTGCAGGTGGTTGAAAAGAAGCGTAAGAAGACTGTGTTCGGCCGTGTTGAGACCTTGCGCGTCGACCCCGAAGTGTTTGGCCCCAATCGGATGATCGCAGACGAAGGGCAATTTTCGATCTGGTTCACTAACGACAACCGGCGTATTCCCGTGAGTGCCCGCATCAAAATGAAATACGGCACGTTTGATATCACACTGCGGAAAGTTATTCAGAATCCGACCCCGCGAGAATCTCTGGTCAGTACAGTAACTAAGTAATCAAGAGATTTTCTATATATCATTTTCCATTTAACCCTCAGGGCGTGACCAATCCAACCCTCCGAAGATTTTTGACGCTGACCACACTTCCCGATACTAATGGCGAATGAGAAATGATATATGGAAAATCATGACCTGCCGTATCTCCGTTAAGGCACTATGACGGCAAATCCGTTAATCCTGGGCCATCGGGGCGCGTCCGCGGTCGCCCCCGAAAACACGCTAGCCGCGTTTTCGCGCGCCATCAGCGACGGCGCCGACGGGATCGAGTTTGACGTAAGGCTTTCGCGTGATGGGGTGCCCGTGGTTATCCATGATGCGACCCTGAAACGAACCGGGCTGATTGATCGCCAGGTTTGCGAACTGACCGCCCGGGAGTTGCAGGAGATTGACGTCGGGCGTTGGTTCGCCGAGCGCATGCAAACGCCGGCGGATTCCTATTCTCCTGAATGGCTTCCTACGCTCTTTCAAGTCTTTGAACTCTTCAGTGCAAACAGCGGCTTGCTTTACATTGAGATGAAATGCGACGGAAACGAAGGAGCTGCGTTAGCAGCCGAAGTCGTCAGACTGACTCGTGAATCGCGAATGCCGGATCGAGTAGTGGTTGAGAGTTTTGATCTGGCCGCTCTAGCCGAGGTGAAAAGAATCGACTCAGGAATTCGTACTGCGGCGCTGTTCGAACCAAAACTATCTCGCCCACTTTCAACTATTCGCAGACTTAAGATGATCGAGATTGCTTTGGGCGTTGGCGCTGATGAGCTCGCACTTCACCACACACTGGCGGCCCAGCGCGTGATCGAGAAAGCCCGGGAAGCGGGACTGCGGATTGTTGTGTGGACAGTCGATGATCCCGAATGGATTACACACGCTCGCTTGCTGGGAATTAAGGCCTTAATCGCAAACGACCCCGCCAGAATGCTGCGCCATCGAAACGCAGCCAGTTCAGAGTTCAAGCTTTAGCTTGCGTCGCGAATCGGCAACCTAAAGGTTGAACTCAAAACTTCCTCAAATGGCTCCAGATGACAGCGAGGGCGCACATCTGTATCATTCGCAGGACAACTTGTGGGATAGGAGACTTAGATAAATGCCAGTTAGAAAAGACGCCGAGATTATTGAGCCAAAAGGCAGACTGGGAGTGCTGCTGGTTGGTCTCGGCGCGGTTAGCACCACTTTCATCGCGGGCGTTGAAGCTGTGAAGAAAGGAATTGGGCAGCCGGTTGGTAGTTTGACGCAAATGGGAACAATTCGCCTCGGTAAGCGAACTGATAACCGCGTTCCCTTGATTAAGGATTTCGTGCCCCTCGCGAAGCTTGAGGACCTTGTGTTCGGCGCCTGGGATATTTTCGAGGACTCAGCTTACGAAGCCGCGATGCACGCCGGCGTACTTGAGAAGGATCTGCTGAAGCGGCTGAAAGCTCCACTCCAGAAGATTAAGCCAATGAAGGCCGTCTTCGATCAGAATTACGTAAAACGACTGAACGGGGTTAACGTTAAGACCGGCGCCAACAAGTTCAAGCTGGCACAACAACTCATCGCCGAGATCGCGGAATGGAAGCGGAAGAACCGTTGCTCGCGGGTGGTAATGATTTGGGCGGCCTCGACCGAAATCTTTCTCAAGCAGCATCCGGTGCACAAGACACTTGAATCTTTTGAGAAGGCCATGCGCGAGAACCACAGGTCGATCGCGCCCTCAATGATCTATGCGTATGCAGCGCTCAAGTCAGGTATTCCGTTTGCCAACGGCGCCCCAAATCTGACAGTTGATATTCCCGCCCTGCGGATGCTCGCTGAGGAAAACGGTCTGGCTATTTGTGGCAAAGATTTCAAAACCGGGCAGACCCTAATGAAGACCATAATCGCTCCGGGGTTGAAGGCGAGAATGCTGGGTTTGGCCGGCTGGTATTCAACCAACATTCTCGGCAATCGCGACGGCGAAGTGTTGGACGACCCGGAATCATTTAAGACCAAGGAAGAGTCGAAGCTCTCGGTTCTCGAATATATTCTTCAGCCCGAAGTCTACCCGAATCTTTACAAAGACTTCTCCCACGTAGTTCGCATAAACTACTACCCGCCGCGCGGCGACAACAAAGAGGGCTGGGACAATATTGATATCTTCGGCTGGCTTGGCTATCCGATGCAGATCAAGATTGATTTTCTCTGTCGCGACTCGATTCTTGCGGCGCCAATTGTCCTCGACCTCGCACTCTTTCTGGATTTAGCCCAACGCGCGGGTATGAAGGGGATTCAGGAATGGCTTTCCTTCTATTTCAAGTCGCCTCAGACTGCACCCGGCCTGTATCCTGAGCATGACCTTTTCATCCAGCTGATGAAACTCAAAAACACTTTGCGCTATCTTCGCGGCGAGGATTTGATTACGCATTTAGGTCTGGAGTACTACGACTGAGTTGAGAATCTCCTCCAGCGTTTGGTTCTCGCTCGGTCGGTTACGAGTTGCAAATCTTTTTAAGACCTTTTGGTGAGTATCCGCGCTAAAAGGTGCAGTTCACGACTCATCGCTTCCCCTCCTATTCACGCGAAACATTTATTGGCACCCCTGCTCTGACACGAATTGTCAGGCCGCCACGCCATAAATTCTTCAAAACGGAACTTCAATTTCAAGTTCTCCTCAATATTTTGTGATGACATTTGAACCGGTGTCGTATATATACCATCGGTCGTTGTAGCGGCGCGGCTTGACGTACGTTGCAAAGAGAGCAAACGAAGGCAGCGACCCGCGCATCAATTTGGTTAACGGATCGTTCCTTGCATTAAGGAAGCCAGGCCAATAGGGGCCCGAGGCAAAACATGAGGGCGTCAGAGGTTGAGAAGCTCTCGCGGATGCAAGGAGGACGAGCATGATTTCTGAAATGGAGTTAGACAAACTGAACAAAACCATGGGCACAGTCTTCCTGGATCCTGATCAGAAAAGCCCGCGCGCCCAGGACTTCGAGGAGCGGCTTTACGCTCGCATCGTCGGACAGGAGCGCGCAGTGCGGCGCATGAGCGGTCTTTACCAGATATTTCTGGCTGGCATGAACCCGCCAAACCGGCCGATCGGCACGATGCTCTTTCTCGGCCCCACCGGCTCAGGCAAGACTCGCGTCATCGAAGCCGCGGCAGAAGTCTTGTATGGCGATGCAAATGCGATCGTAAAGATCGATTGCGCGGAGTTTCAGCATTCGCATGAGATTGCAAAATTGATTGGCTCGCCTCCGGGATATCTCGGTCACCGCGAAACTTCTCCGATGCTGACGCAGGAGAATCTCGACCGTATGCACACGGACGATCTGAAGCTCTCGCTCATCTTGTTTGACGAGATCGAGAAAGCTTCTGACAGTCTGTGGCAGTTGCTGCTGGGCATTCTCGACAAAGCTACCTTGACGCTTGGTGACAACCGGCGCGTCGATTTCTCGCGCTGCATGATTGTGCTGACGTCAAATCTTGGCGCCAGAGAAATGTCAGAACTAATCTCGGGTGGGATCGGCTTTGCACCCGGCAAAGGAGCGAAGAATCCCAACGACACTCAAGTTGATCAGAAGATCTACCGAACCGCCGTTGAATCGGCCCGGCGCAAGTTTTCACCCGAATTCATGAACCGCATCGACAAGGTCGTTGTATTCCGTTCGTTGAAAGAACATCATCTGCGGCAGATTCTGGACCTGGAACTGCAGGCGGTGCAGGATCGGATTATGCAATCGGCGGGAACCAAGTTTGTTTTCCAATGTTCCGATACTGCCAAGGACACTCTGCTGAAGGAAGGTCTGGACTTTAAATACGGGGCCCGGCATCTGAAGCGGTCGGTCGAGCGTTTCCTGGTCTACCCCCTTTCAAATCTGGTAGCTACAGGACAGATTGGACTGGGCGATCTCGTGCACATCGACCTTGATGAGTACACCCACAAGCTGATCTTCTCGAAGAGTTCGGGTGGGGCGTTGATTCACGACCTGCCGGCGCCGAAGGAAGAGCCGGAGACCGCGGAATCACTTTCGGGTGGCGTTGGTTTGCCGATTCCGCCTGCGACAAAGGCCGCCAAAAAGAGCCAGAGCCGGGGAGAAAAGACTGAAAGCTAAAACTTCCTGACTCCGGAAACACGAAAGCGCCGTTCACTTCATAGTGTTCGGCGCTTTTTACTTCTTTCCAGTTCCGGGTGGTCTCCGTCAAATGCCCCCGGGGATCTGTGACCGTGAAATTTTGCGAATCGCTTCGTGCGCAGTCTCAGCGAGGTATGGATCGCGCGCCGTTAGTGCGCCGCGAAGAGCGGGAAGCGCTGACGAATCGCCAATCGCTCCAAGCGCAGATGCGGCCTCTCTTCTGACATCGTCTTCGGCTTTTTCATCCTGCAGCACGAGAATCAGCGCCGGCAAAGCCGCGCGGTTTCCAATCTGCCCCAGGGAGTGTGCTGCGGCTCGCAACACAAACGGGTTCTGCTCTCTCTTACTCTTCTTATTTTTCTTATCCGGCTTCAATCCTGCCTGCGGATTGAGAACTGCGGCTAAAGAAGTCACAGCCGTAGCGTCCGCTATTTGACCAAGCGCAACCGCCGCGGCGCCACGAACGGAATCTTGCTTGTCGCTAAGTCGCTCGATAAGCGGCTCGACTGCTGCACGACTGCGCGTTTGGCCAAGAGCATAAGCCGCTTGCTGTCGGACGAACTCGTCTTTGTCACTCAGCAGTGGGATAAGACTTGCAGCGCTTTCCTCCGCCGGTAACGAGAGAACCGACGCGGCCGCGGTTGCCCGGACGATTGCAGATGGATCAGTCAGGGCCGAGGCCGCCACCCGCGATGCCGCTGGATGGTGCATTGAACCCAATTGCATCAGAGCCTCGCGGCGATCTTCAGCCTCCGCGGAAATCAATCGCTGCCGTTGCTTTTCAATCTCCAACTGAACGGACGTCAAAGATTGTTTGGCTGTTTGTTCCTGCTTGATGCTCACGGCAGCAGAGCCGTCAGCCCCTGGCAGAACAACGGCCATGATTCCTATCGCAAGCCACAGCACCGTTCCGAGTTTTCCGTAGTTTCTCATTTTTGGTTTCTACACGACGCCGCGGCTGGTCGAGTTCAATCCATCCTCGCGGTCAGAGCTTGCATTGAGTCCACGATCAAGACGGCGATAGGAGGGTAAACCACCAGGTCGGGAATCAGCAGCACCGTGGACGAGTAAAAAAACATATTCGTATGAGCCACTTCGCGGGGTAGGAGCATCGTTAGGCCACTCATGAATCCCTGGGCGTGCCAGCCGATCAGCAGTCCTACAACAGCGCTCAGGGCATAGCCAACTAACAGAAACGTGAAAGCGGAAAATCGAGTAAATGGTTGTTCAGGTTTCTCTTCGTCTCGCATTATGGAATCCTGAATCGATTTCGGACTATAGGTGTAGTGCGCAAAGTATTCACGCAATCGCGTTGCGAGATGCCAGACGCCGATGCCAAATAGAGTAAGAACGATTGCTCGCCCAGCGTAGTCAAACGTCTCCCACAGATGAGGTTTAATCATCGCCACAAAGAAAGTGGAGAGAAACAGCGATACGGTGGTAAATACAGCGCGTTGCCGCTCTCTGCTCTCTTGCCGGTCTCTTTCAAGAACTTCATTGACAACTCTGTCCCAACGAGCCTGCACGGCAAGATTTCGTGCTCTCTGCGCATGAGGGTTGTTCGACTGCAGGATGGAAGCCCCGCTATTAGATTGCCCGGCGAGTTGCCCATCGTAGTGGGCTCGTTCCTGGGGGTCGATTAGTACTCGATAAGCTTTCGAGAGCAGCGCAAATTCGCGAGCGGCCTTTTCCGAGCCGCCGTTTACATCTGGGTGACGCAACCTCGCGAGCTTTCGATAAGCCGATTTAACTTCCGACTTCGAGGCGGATCGCCTGATTCCAAGAACTTTGTAGTAGTTGTTCACCGCGCGTTTGCGACTCCTTGAAAAGCAAACAGCTGGGAAGGCGGTCGTTCACTCCGGGGAGCAAATCGCCAAAATTATAGCACTTTCTGATTGTTCTAACGGCAATTGTGGCGAGGCGCTCAAAAGATTCTGAGTTGACCCGTGGACGGATGTGAGGGGCCAAAGGAGCAGCTGCGTTACAATTCCTCGAGCGGCCGTCGAGGGAGGGGCGAGGACGTTTTTTTTATGAGGGGGTTGCCGCTCCTCTGGCTTTTGCTAGTCTGTAATCAACTCCGGTGCCACGACCAATAGGCGACAAAAGCTCAATAAAGTTGATTTCCAAGCGGCACGCCGGTTGTACTCTTGTTTACGAATGAGGACAGTTGATGTCCACAGCTGACTACAGTGCAGCTCCTATGAAGCGCCTTCGCTCTTCAGCGCGGCTCGCGCCACGATTCTGAGCAGTGTTCGGACGGCGATGCCAGTTGGCCCCTTCGACCGATACGGCTTGGCCTCGTCGCCCCAGGCGGTACCGGCAATGTCCAGGTGTGCCCAGGAAACCCCGTCAGCAAACTCTTTAAGGAATGCCGCAGCCGTGATGGTGCCGGCTTTCCTCCCACCGACATTCTTAATATCTGCAATGTCCGACTTAATCTGTTTGGAATACTCTTTGTCTAATGGCAATTGCCAAAACTTTTCGCCGGCCTCTCTTCCCGCCGCGATTATTTCATCGACCAGATCCTGATCAGTTCCAAGGACGGCAGTGTTGACATCGCCGAGGGCAATAGATACCGCGCCGGTAAGCGTGGCCATGTCGATAATCCTGGTAGCTCCGAGTTTCTTTGCGTAAGCAATGGCGTCGGCGAGAATCAGTCTACCTTCAGCATCCGTGTTGATTACCTCGATGGTTTTACCAGTCATCGCTCGCACTACATCTCCGGGTTTTGTGGCTTTGCCGGAAGGGAGATTCTCCGCGCAGGGGATGACTCCAAGCACCGGAATGGAGGGCTTCAGCTGAGCGACGGCGCGCATCGCTCCCATGACGGTCGCACCACCGGTCATGTCATACTTCATCAACTCCATGTTCTCGCCCGGCTTCAGTGAGATGCCCCCAGAGTCAAACGTTATTCCCTTCCCCACAAATGCCAGCAGATTCTCGCTCTCTTCAACCGCATTCGGCGGCGTGTACTTCAGTACGATCAGTTTCCCGGGCTCATCTGAGCCGCGCGCCACGCTTAACAGGGAACCCATTCCTTCCTGTTCCATGCGGGCTTCGTCAAGCACATCTATACTCAAGCCAAACTCCGTTGCCACCTCACGCGCGCGTTCCGACATATTCGTCGGAGTCATGTACGCGCCAGGCTCGTTGGCGAGGTCGCGCGTGAAATTCACCGATTCGCCGATGATTCTGCCGCGCTCGATGCCGCGCTTGAGGCCCGTTTCATCCGCGCCATCCAGTACAACTATGAGCTTCTCGATCTGGCGTTCTTCTTTATCCGTAGTTCTATACTTGTCCGGATCAAACAACGCCATGAAGGAACCCTCGACGACCACCGAAGCGATCTCTTCCGCATTCCCTTCGAGTCTGGGAACGACGGCAATCGACTTGACGCTTTTTCCGCGCAGCGCGCGCACCGCCGTGCCGGCCATTTGAGACGCTTCGGCAGGTGTGTATTCACTGCGGTCGCCGACCCCGACCAACAACACTCGCTGCGCCTTAATCTCACTATTGCCTACCAGGTGGAGGTAAACAGTTTCAGCTTCTTTACCCTTCAACTCTTCAGAATCAATCACCGACTTGATCACGCCACCGGTAAGCGAATCGAGATCTTTCAGGAAGCCGTCGTCGGCCTTCTCGTCTTTGAAAACGGCGATAGCCAGAGCCTGAACATCAAGATCCCTATATGATCCATTTGTACTTTCAATTTGCATTTTTATGACTACCCCTGCTAAGTCTGTTTTAAAAAAGCTTCATCTATTGCGTTCTTTTAGTTGGGCGCGGGTCTCTCTGTCAACGGTGCGCCGCAGCTCCGTTTCGCGCTTGTCGTACATCTTCTTTCCTCGGGCCACCGCAACTTCAACTTTGATACGGCGATTCTTCAGATACACGCGCGTTGCGACCAACGTCATCCCCTGCTTAACCGCAGCCTGGTCCAGCTGCTCGATCTCCCGCTTGTGTAATAGCAACTTGCGCGTCCGCAGCGGCTCGTGATTTTCACGGTTGCCATGAGAATAAGGCGAAATGTGGGCATTAAACAACCAGACTTCGCCATCCCGGACCGCGACGTAACCCTCTTTCAGTTGCACACGGCCCGCCAACACGCTCTTCACTTCCGTTCCCGTCAACGCAATCCCGGCTTCGTATTTGTCCAGGATATGGTATTCGTGAAACGCGGCACGATTTGCGGCGAGCACTTTTTCCTCGGTTGCAACAGGCATAAGTTTCGGTCCCTGAACTTGGTTTGTGGTGCTGCAAGTAGTGACAAACTGACGTTCGGACATCGGCTCATCAACATAATCACTGATTACTCTCGTCTCGCAAAGGCCGCGTCATTAGTTCGTTCGCGGCGCTCGATGCCAATTTTCCTTCATAGAGCACGGCATGCACCTCATTCGTAATTGGCATCTCGATTCCACTACGGTCCGCGAGCCGTTTTACTGCCAGCGTGGTTTTCACGCCTTCGGCAACCCCGTTC